>JAQSXO010000036.1 GCA_029256625.1 Cellulosimicrobium sp.
CTACCTCGCCCAACCACGGCTCTACCTCGGCCAACCACGGCTCTACCTCGGCCAACCACGGCTCTACTTCGCGCGACCACGGCTCTACCTCGCGGGCCGTCGTACCGTGGGAGACGTGCCCACCGACCCGACCGCGCCGTACCCGAGCGACTCCACCGAACCCTCGACCGCGTCACCTGCACACGTGGCGACGTCCTCCGCGGACCTGCCGCCGTCGGCCGTCCCGACCCTGACCTCGCGGCTCGCGTGGCGCCCGAGCCAGCCGCCGCCGTCGGGCACGGAGCCGGAGCCGCCGCTGGGGACGGCGGAGGACGCCGTGCAGCTCCTGCGCGGGCTGCGGGTCACGGCGCTCACGGGCGCGGGCTTGTCCACGGACTCGGGCATCCCGGACTACCGCGGGCCGGACTCTCCGCCGCGCAACCCGATGACGTACCAGCAGTTCGTGCAGGACGAGGCGTTCCGGCGTCACTACTGGGCGCGCAACCACGTGGGCTGGCAGCACGTGCACCGCACGCAGCCGAACGCGGGCCACCGTGCGCTGGCGCGGCTGGAGGATGCGGGCGTGCTCGTGGGGCTGATCACGCAGAACGTCGACCTGCTGCACGAGGACGCGGGCAGCCGGAACGTCATCGACCTGCACGGACGGTACGACCGCGTGATCTGTCTCCAGTGCGGGCGCGTCATCTCGCGCGAGCACCTCGCCGACCGGCTCACGGCGCTCAACCCGGGGTTCATCGAGAGCATCGGCGACGTCGCGGACGTGGAGATCGCGCCGGACGCGGATGCGGTGATCGAGCAGACGTCGCACTTCCGCCCGGCGCCGTGCGAGTTCTGCGGCGGGGTGCTCAAGCCGGAGATCGTGTACTTCGGGGAGAACGTGCCGCGCGAGCGGGTCGACCGGGCGTACGCGATGGTCGACGCCGGCGACGCTCTCCTCGTGGCGGGGTCGTCTCTGACGGTGATGAGCGGGCTGCGGTTCGTGCGGCACGCGGCGAAGGCCGGCAAGCCGGTCGTCATCGTCAACCGCGGCTGGACGCGGGGCGACCCGCTCGCGACGCTCAAGGTCGACGCCGGCACCACCGAGACCCTCACGACGCTCGCCGCGGCCCTCCCCCGCTGACTCCGAGCACAACACGAGCCCGCGTCGAGCACGACCTGGGAGTCGCTATCCGCTGGATAACGACCCTCATGTCGTGCTCGGCGGGGTGCGGACCGGTGGGCGGCGCTGGGCGGCGAAGAAGTCGCGCAGGAGGCGGCCGCACTCGTCCTCGCGGACGCCGCCGACGACCTCGACCTCGTGGTTGGCGCGCTGGTCGCGCACGAGGTCCCAGACAGAGCCGGTCGCGCCCGCCTTGCGGTCCCACGCGCCGAGCACGAGCCGCTCGACGCGGGCGAGCACGAGCGCCCCGGCGCACATGACGCACGGCTCGAGCGTGACGACGAGCGTGCAGCCCTCGAGCCGCCACTCCCCGAGCGTCGCGGCGGCCTGGCGCAGGGCGAGCACCTCGGCGTGCGCGGTCGGGTCGCCGGTCTCCTCGCGCCGGTTGCGTCCCACGCCCAGGAGCCGTCCGTCGGGCCCGACGACGAGCGCGCCCACGGGCACGTCGGCGCTCGCGAGCGCGTGGGTCGCCTCGTGCAGCGCGAGGCCCATGAGCGCGTCCCAGACCTGGCGGCGCCCGGCGACCGTGCCCGGCGGGAACGTCCCGTCCGCCCACGGCAGGTCGAGCCCGCGCTGTCCCGAGGAGCCGCCGCCCGCTGTCGCGCCCGTCGGCCGTCCGGTGCCCGACGCCGGACCCTCGCCCGGGCGGGCGGGGTCGCCGGGGCGAGCGACGTCGTCGGGCACGGGACCTCCGGGTGGTGAGCTGGCAGCGCCTCACCAGGCTATAGACCGACGTGATGCTGACAACTCGCGTGGCCCGAGGGGGTTACCGGGCGGTACGGGGGGCGTGCGGTCGGATACCGTTGTCGCCATGCGCCTGCACGTCGCCGACCACCCGCTCGTGGCCCACAAGCTGACCGTCCTGCGGAACAAGGAGACGGCGTCCCCGACGTTCCGCCTCCTCGTCGACGAGCTGGTCACGCTGCTCGCCTACGAGGCCACGCGCGACGTGCGGGTCGAGCCGCACGAGATCGAGACGCCGGTGACGACGACGGTCGGCGTGCGCCTCGCGGAGCCCCGCCCGCTCGTCGTCCCCATCCTGCGCGCGGGCCTGGGGATGCTCGAGGGCATGACGCGCCTCCTGCCGACGGCGGAGGTCGGGTTCCTCGGCATGCAGCGCGACGAGGAGACGCTCGAGGCCGTCACGTACGCGAACCGCCTCCCCGACGACCTGACGGGTCGCCACGTGTTCCTCCTGGACCCGATGCTCGCGACGGGCGGCACGCTCGTCGCCGCGATCGACTACGTGTTCGCACGCGGGGCGCGGGACGTCACGGCGGTCTGCCTGCTCGCGGCCCCCGAGGGCATCAAGGTGCTGGAGAACGCCGTCGGCGACCGTGTCGACGTCCAGCTCGTGGTCGCCGCGGTCGACGAGCGCCTCAACGAGAAGGCGTACATCGTCCCGGGGCTCGGCGACGCCGGGGACCGCCTCTACGGCGTCGTCTGACCGCCTCCCACCTGCGCAGACACGCGCGACCGACCCCGGTCGCGCCATCCTCCGGCGGCGCCCGAGCCCGGAAAGCGAGACTCCGCGAGTCCGCATGCTGAGAAGTTCCCGGGCTCCCCTTGGCGTGCCGCGCGGTGCGCTGCCATGCTCACTCCCGTGAGCACCTCGACCCGTCCCGCCAGCGCGCCGTCCGGCGCGCTCTCGGGCGCGGTCATGTGCGTCTGTTGTCAGGCCTGAACCCTCTCCCGCACCTCGGTTCAGCCCTCGACCTCTGCCGACCCGCCGGTTCCCCGGCGCTGCCGTCGGCCCGACGCACCCGGAGCCACCCATGACGCTCACCGCTACCCGTCCCGCCCGCCGCACCTCCGCGCGTGCCGCTGCGCCCCGGGCCCTCGCGCCGCAGCGCTCCGGCGCGCAGCACACCGCCGTCGCACCGGCCCGCGCGACCACGGCGGAACCGGCCGCACCCCGCCGGAACCCCGGCTTCGTGCTCTACGTCGGCGTGGACGCCGCGCCGGGCGAGCACCCGCAGGCGCAGCTCGTCGAGCTCGCCGAGGCCCTCGGCGAGCTCGCGCGCGACTGGCTGCCGAGCGCCGAGACGTACACGGCTCTCGCGCTCGCCGAGCCCACGACCGCGACGTCGTCGCCCGTGCAGGACATCGCGGCGTTCCGCGAGCGGCTCGCGACGCTGTCGCCCGTGCCGCGCGTCGTCATCGACCCTGCGGGCCGCACCGTCACGGTCGAGGGCCGGTCCGCGCGCCTGACGTTCCGGGAGCTCGAGCTCCTCTCCTACCTCGCCCGCACGGCGCACCGCGTCGTGACCCGGGCCGAGCTGCTCGAGACCGTGTGGGCCGACCACGAGGTCGCCGCGGGCAGCCGCACCATCGACGTCCACGTGCGCCGCCTGCGCGAGAAGCTCGGGCTGGAGCACGTCATCACCACGGTCCGCGGGCTCGGCTACCGGTTCGACCCGCAGACCCCCGTCGTCCTCGGCGGCACGGGGGACGCCGCCTGAGGACCAGCGCTGCCGGGCCGCGGTCGACGTGGGGGTACGTGGGGGACCATGCGCCCGGCAGCGCAACCCCCGCCCCGGGCTTGCCCGCGGTCACGCCGGCGGGGCCCCCGGGCGACGCCGCTTCGCCGGGCGCGGACGCCCGCACGGCGATACGTTCGGCCCATGCGCACAGTCATCGCGGGAGGTCACGGCCAGGTCGGCCGTCGCCTGGCCCGAACCTTGGTGGAGCGCGGGGACGACGTCGTCGCCTTCGTGCGGTCCGCCGCGCAGATCACTGACCTCACCGAGCTCGGCGCGCACGTCGCGCTCGTCGACCTCGAGAAGGACGACGCCGTCGCGGTGTCGTTCGAGCTGGAGGGCGTGGACGCCGTCGTGTTCGCGGCCGGCGCCGGTCCCGGGAGCGGAGCGCCGCGCAAGGACACGGTCGACCGGGCGGGCGCGGCGCTGCTCGCCGACGCGGCCGAGCGCGCGGGCGTCGGACGCTACGTCCTCCTCTCCTCCCGCGGCGTCGAGGCGGCGCACGCCGACGAGCGGCCCGACGACGTCGACGACGTGTTCTGGGCGTACCTGCGCGCCAAGGCAGCGGCCGAGGACGACCTGCGCGAACGGACCGACCTGCAGTGGACCATCGTGCGCCCGGGCCACCTCACCGACGACCCGGGCGTGGGCCTCGTCGCGCTCGCACCCGTCGGGGACGGCGACAGGCCGCGCGGCAAGCGCCGCAAGCCCGGGGCCGCCGTGGGCGAGAGGTCGGACGTGACGCGCGACGACGTCGCGCTCGTCCTCGCCGCCGTCCTCCACGAGCCGCGGTCGGCCGGCCTCGTTCTCGACCTCGTCGGCGGCGACCGGCCGGTGGACGACGCCCTGGCGGACGTGCTGCCGTAGCCGCGCTCCTCGAGCAGCGGCTCTCGCCCGCTCGCGCGGGAAGGTCCCGGGCCGTCAGCCCTCGCCGCAGAGCGACCCGCGCTGCCAGAACAGCCCGAGCGGGTCGCGGTCCGGCCGCACGAAGACGCTGCCGTTGCGCGCCGTGTAGTTCCAGCCGCGGTAGGAGACCTCGGCGTCGTGGTCGTACCAGATGCCCGGCTCCCACCCGGGGTAGCAGGCGGGAGCCGCGGTGAAGTCGTCGACCCTGAGCTGCTCGGTCGACCTGCCCGCGTGGACGACGTAGCTCGCCCCGGACCAGGGCGCCTCACCCAGGCTCTCGGTGCGCCGCTCCCCCGCTCCCACGGCCCACTCGCCCTTGGCCTGCCCCGTGACGCGGAACGTCACCGGGACGTTCGAGCCGGAGTTGTCGAGCAGCACGGACACCGCGCGGTACGAGTGGCCGCGCTGCGCGTCGAAGTACGGGTCGCCGAGGACGAGGCTCGCCGTCGGCGCCTCGACCGTGCAGTCGAGCGCGTCGAAGCGCTCCGAGAGCGTCTCGGTGAACGACACGCCGAGCACGGTGCGCGAGAGCTCGAGCTCGACCTTCCCGGCCTTGACCGCGAGCGCACCCGCCGCGACGTCACCGCCCGCGCTCGCCCCGGGGGCGACGTCGCCCAGGTCGCGGTCGCCGAACGGCGTGCGCGCGACGACGTGCATCGCCTCGGGCGAGTCGTTGCGCAGGGTCACGGAGAGGACGACGCCGTCGCTCCCGGGGGCGCACTGCGCGACCACGGTCGGGGTGGCGGTCCAGTCGGGCTGGTACCGGTCGCCCTGGTACCTCGCCGTGAGCCCCGCGTCCGAGAACGCGGTGCCGAGGACCGACCGGGACTGGCGGAAGGTCACCTTCCCGGCCTTCACGTCGAGCGACCGGGTGTCGACCGTGAATGTCGCCGCGGCGCCCGGCGCGACCTGCCCCACGGGCGCCGACTCCCCGTAGCCCTCGGCCGACATGACCACGTCGATCGTCTCGGGCGAGTCGTTGGTCAGCGTGCCTACGAGCTTGACCGAGCCGTCCTGCCAGCGCGCGTCGACCGTCGCGGACCGCGCCCACTCCGGGCTGTACTCGAGGGCGCGGTAGCGGGCCTCGACCGTCTCCCGGCCCGGGCCCGACGGCGCCGCGCGCTCGACCGTGAACGTCGCCGTCCCGGCGGGGACGGACAGCGCCTTCGCGTCCACGGTGAACGTCGCCTCGGCACCCGGGGCGACCTCGACCGGCGCGGCGTCCCCGTGCGGCGTCGACATCCCGACGCGGAGCGTCGTCGCGGTGTACGGGTTGCTGAACGTGCCGGTCACGACGGACGTGCCGACGCCAGCCCCGGGCGCCACCACCCAGGACGTCTCCGCGTCGCCCGCGTGCCCGACCTTCTTCCAGTCGAAGCAGTCGACGCCCGCGACGGTGGGGCTGGCGATCGGGGCGCCGTCGGCGAGCACGGTGAACGTCAGAGCCTCCCGGCCCACGCCGCCCGGCACGTCGACGGTCACGGCACGACCGCCGGCGACCGTGCGCCCCAGGTCCTGCCTGCCCTCGACCGAGAAGACGACGGGGACGGTCGAGCGCGTGTTGTCGTAGCGCAGCGAGACCGCGGCGGAGGACAGCTCGGTCTTCGGGTCGAGGACGCACGTCCCGACGTCCGGCGAGCCCACGGCGGGCGCGTGCCGGGCCGCGTCGTACGAGGCCGTCACGGAGTGCGACCGCGCCGACCCGTCGAGACGCGTCGCGTGGAAGACGACCTCGCCGGCCGCGACGTCGCGCGATCCCGTGTCGAGCGCGACCGTCACCGTCTCGCCGGGGGCGACGTCCACGGCCTTCGTGACACCGAGCGCGCCGCCGTCCATGGTCACGCGCAGCTCCGTCGCCGCGTGGCCGTTGCGGAACGCGCCCTGCACGACGACGGACCGGGTCTCCGCGGACCAGCGCGTCGCCGCGCTACCGGTCACCGACCACTCGAAGCAGTCGACGGCGCCCACCGTGTGCGTGCCGACCTCACGGCCGTCGGCGCGCACGGTGTAGGCGGCGGCCTGCGCGCCGGCGCGCGGCAGGTCGACGGCCAGCGAGGTCCCGCCCTCGACCGTCGCCGCCAGACCCGGAAGGCCGTCGACGGAGAACGCGACCGGCAGGGTCGACGCCCGGTTGTCGTACGTCAGGCTCACGGCCGCGGACGAGGTGTCGGTCGCGGGGTCGAACACGCACCGCCCGACCGTCGGCGCCGGGACGGCGGGCGCGATCCGCTGCTCCTCGAGGATGACGGGGAGCAGGCTCTGGTAGCCCTGACCGTCCCCGTCGTCGTCGACGTGCCAGCGGTACTGACGCAGGACCGCGTTGCCCCGGGACGTCGTGGCCGAGCCCGTGTCGAGGACGAGGTCACCCGTGCGGCCGTCGACCAGCGGGGCGATCGCCGCGGAGTCCGAGACGCCCGTCCACCCTTCGCTCTCCGGTGCGAGGAGGCGCACGTCGAGGCCGGCGCCCGTGCCGTTCGTGACGCTCGCCGTCCAGCGGACCGTGCCGCGGTCGTTGTCGGCCGCGACCCGGACGTCCGCTGCCGTGAGCCACGGCGGCGGGGTCCAGCAGTCGAGCGCGTCGAACGACCCCGCGTCGAGGCGGTGCTCGAACGTCTCGCCCGCGACCGTGGTCGAGAGCACGACGGCCGCACGCCCCGCGGGGAAGCGCACGCCGTCGTCGACCTGGATCCTCGCGTCCTGGCCGGAGCGGACCGACGTGGTCGCGCGGGACCCGGCCGCCTCGACCGTCACGTCGAGGTCGTCGTAGGAAGTCGTGTTGGTGTAGGCCGCGACGAGGGACGCGACGTCGCGCCCGTCGACCGCCGTGCACTGCGGCACGACCGTGCGGGGCTCCCCGGCGGCATCCCGCAGTCCGTCCGCGGCGCCGGCCCAGTAGTCGTCGACGGCCGGGTCGACGGACGCGCTGCCGGAGTGCGCGTCACGGGCCGTCCCGCGCAGCGCGAGGTCGGCGAGGTCACCGGGGACCTTCTCGAGCTCGGCCAGCAGGTGCACGGGGACGTCCGTCCCCTGGCCCGGGGAGAGCGTCGTGCCCGACGGCGCCGCACAGGTCACCGTGCCCGCCTCGCCCGCGGTGCAGGTCCAGCTCCCGGCACCGTCGTCCGCGAGGCTCAGGCCCGTCGGCAGGTCGAGCGTGACCGTGGGGTCGACCGCAGGACGGTCACCGCTGTTGCGGACGGTCAGCGGGAGGGTGGCGTCCCCGGGGTTGTCGAACGCGACGGTGCTCGGTGCGTGAAGCCGGATCTCGGGACCGAAGTAGCGCACGGGCGTCGGGGTGAACGAGCGCCGGACGGTGTCGACGCCCTTGGCGCGCACGGTGGCGGCGAACGCGTACTCGCCGCCCGCGTCGGCGCGCACCTGGACCGAGAGGTCCTGGGTCGCGCCCGCATCGAGGACGCCGACCGAGCACGTCACGACGCTCGTGCCGTCCGGCTGGCCGACGGCACCGCCGCACGGGAGCGCGGCCGCACTGAGCGCCCCACCGACGACGGCGCCTCGTCCGACGAGCGACGAGCTCTGGGTCGACACGCCCGCCGGGAGCGTGAGGTCGACGACGACCTCCTCGGCGGAGCGGCCGCCCGTGTTCGACGCCGTCACGACGAGGTCGGCGGGCTCGCGCGCGGCGAGCGACACGGGGCCGAGCGACAGCTCGAGGGCCGCCGGCGCGGGCTCGGGCGGCGTCCCGGGCCCAGGATCGGTCGGGCCGGGGTTCCCGGTCCCCGGGTCGGAGGGCGCAGGCGTGCCGGTACCGGGGTCGGTGGACCCGCCCGGTGTCGTCGTGCCGGGCGTCGAGCCGACCGGCGTCGTGCCGTCGGTGGGCGACCCGCCGCCGGTCCCGGTCGTGTCACCGGTCCCGGCGGTGCTGCCGTCGGCCGGTGCGGGCGGGATGTTCGTCGGCGACGTGGGGTCTGCGCTCGGGTCGGCCGGCGCGCTGGTCGCCTCGGAGGTCGGCGACTCGGTCGGCGACGGCGAGGACTGCGAGGTGGGCGTCGGTTCCGGGTCGGGCGAGAACGCACCGAGCGCGCCGGCGACCCCGAGCCCTGCGACCGCGAGCACACCGACCGTGACGGCGGCGGCGGCCACCGGCGCCGACGCGACGAGGGCGACGAGTCCTCCGGCCCCGGCCGCGGCGAGCGCGCCGCTCCCGGCCGCGGCGCCACCGGCAGCGGCCGCCGCGCCCCCGACGGACGCCGCGCCGGCCCCGACCGCACCGCCGGCTCCCCCGGCTGCGCCCGCGGCGGCACCGGCACCACCGACGACGCCGGTGCCGGCAGCGCTCGTCCCGGCGGCACCGGCGCCTCCGCCCGCACCTGCTCCGGCGCCCGCGCCGCCGGACCCGCCGGCGGCACCGGACCCGCCCGCGGACCCCGCGCCGCCGCTCGACGAGCCCTGCAGCGCGGCGCCGACCCCGCCGGCCACGGCCGCGCCACCGGCGGTCGGGAGGGCGGTGCCGACGAGGCCGAGCGCGCCGACGCCGAGGACGAGCGGGGCGATGACGGCCCGCATGCCGTGAGAGACGTCGCCCAGCTCGAGCACGAGGGCCCGGCACTCGCCGCAGCCGTCGAGGTGCGACTCGACGCGCGCCGTCTCGCGCTTGGCCAGACCGCCGCGCACGTAGGACCCGAGGAGCGCGTTGACCGCGCGGCACTCCTCGGCGGGGACGGACGTGAGGTGCTGTTGGAGGTAGGCCTGGCGCAGGCCCTCGCGCGCGCGGTAGGCGAGCGCGGAGACGCCGTTGGCGGTCAGCCCGAGGATGGGCGCGATCTCGGCCGGGGCGAGGTTCTCGACCTCCGTGTACCAGAGCACGGCGCGCCAGCGCTCCGGGAGGTCGAGGTAGGCGCGGGTCACGGTCGAGCGCTCGAAGCCCTCGAGCGTCGGGTCCTCGGTGGAGGCCATGGGGCCGAACGCGGTCTCGAACGTGCGCTCGTCGTCGGTGGGCTGGGTGCGCCGAGCGCCGTTGACGAGGTCGTAGGAGAGCCGCCGGACGACGGTGAAGAGATAGGCGCGGAAGGTGACGTCGGGACCGCCGCCGCCCTGCAGCACGGACAGCGTGCGCGCGAACGCGTCGGACACGACGTCGTCGGCGTCGGCCGTGGACCGGACGTACTGGCGCGCGACCGTGCGAGCCGCCGCGGCGTGCCGCTCGTAGAGGACGCCGTAGGCGCTCGTGTCGCCCTCGCGCACGGCGGTGATGAGCTCGGCGTCGCTGAACGCCTCGCTCCACACCCGTTCCTGCGCCTGCGTCATGTCACCCGCCCCGGAGACCGCCCCGCTCCGAGGCGTACGGTGGCCATAGTAGACGCCTGTCCAACTTCAGGGCAGGGGGCTTCCGACGACGGAACGGTAACGGCCGGAGTCCTCCCCGTTCGCCCGATTTCACCCCGGACGCGGCGTCCCGGAAACTTCTTCGTCGATCCGCGTCATGGATCGCCCGGTCGCCCGTCTCATCTACATGGACCTCCTCCACGGGTACACCGTGCCCGCTCCCGAGAGCGTGCGCGAACGCTGGCGCCACGCGAGCGCGGCGAGCATCTGGCTGCGGCCGGGCGACTGGTACCACCCTGCCGTCGACGCGCTCGTCGAGGCGCTGTGCGAGGAGCGGGACGGGACGCCGGCCGCCGAGCGGCTCGGGAGGGTGCGGGCCGAGGCGGGCGTGGGGATCGGCGAGGCCATCGACGACGTCGTGTGCCTGTACCGCACGCACGACCGGGAGCCCGTGGTCGAGCTGCTGCGCGCGGTCGCGGTCGGCTGGTCCGAGGGGTACGAGGCCACCCCGGTGACCCCTGAGGTCCTGGACCCCGAGTCGGGCCTCGCGACGGCGCAGTACCTCGTCCACCGGCTCCGGGAGACGTACGGCGTCGCGCAGCGCGCGGGCGAGGACGCGACCCGGACGCACGGGCTGCTCGTCGTCGACGTCGCGCTCGACGACCTCACGGGGTGGCAACGCTTCGCGAGGTCGGCGGCGATGGGCCGCGCGCTCACGCACACCTTCGGCGACGGCCATCCCATGGCGTCACTCGGCAACGGGCTCTTCGTGGTCCTGGGGGAACGCGGGGCCGACGAGGACGGGCTCCGCACCGTGCTGCGGCACAACATCGAGCGGACGGGCCTGGCCCTGGGCGTCACGGCGATCCTGCGGCGACCGCCGCGCGTCTGGGTCGAGCCCCTCCCCCGCACCCATGCGGCGGCGGTCGACCTCCTCGACGCGCTGCAGCGCTGACCGCACGACGACGCCCCGGCCACGCGGGCGAGCGTGGGGCCGGGCGCGTCAGGGGGCGGGGCGTCCCACGGGCCGGTGGGTGGCCGGTCCGCCTTCGGGGAGGTCCGTGGTGCCGCGTCAGCGCGGCGTGAACGTGAGGCAGTCGGCCTTGTCCTCGCCGGACGCACCGGCGCCGACGCGGATGGACGGGGCCGAGCACTCGAGCGAGGCGTTGTGGACGCACTCGGTGCGCTGGCACGCGCCGACGTGCGCGAGGACCTTCTCGAGGCCGCCCTTGGTCCCCAGCGGGATGAACGTCGCGCACTCCGCGTCGCCCGCGTGACCGGCGATGGTCACCGCGCCGGCGTGGCACCCGTGGTCATGGTTGTACCCGCAGCCGTCGATGGAACACTCGACGACCTGGGGCATCTCCGTGAGGCTGCTCATCGCGATCTCCTGTTCTCCGAGGACCCGTCGGGGGCCGGGCTTCCGTGTCCACGGTATTCCCGGAATTCCACGCTGTATAGCAAGGAAGGCCTTGCTAAGAAATGCAGGAATAGCGCGTAATTAGCGCACGGCATTCTTGCGGAAATGTGTGACCAGGGCCGATGCCCGGGCCCTCGTCAGGACGGCAGCAGAGGCGTAGCGTCGGTTCATGGCCCCCTCGCTCGGCGCGCCGCTGTTCTCGGGTGCCGACGCCGACCTGTACGCCGTCGGCGCCGACCGCGTGCTGCGTCGCTCGCGCTCGGGGGCCGACACGGTCGGCGCGGCCGAGGTCATGCGCCACGTGCGGGCCGCGGGCTTCCCCGCCCCGCGCGTCGACGCCGCGACGGACGGCGACCTCACCATGGAGCTCCTCCGCGGGCCGACGCTCCTGCAGTCGATCCTCGGCGGCCGGACCTCGCTCGCCGGGTGCGCCCGGACCCTCGTGGCGCTGCACGACGCGCTGCACGCCGTGCCGCCCCCGGCACCCGGCGAGCCGGCCCACGCCGCGCTCACCGCGCCGTCGTTCGCGGCGCTCGACGACCCGGACCCCGCCGGGCGGACGTGCGTCGTCCACCTCGACCTGCACCCGGCGAACGTCGTGCTCACCGCCGACGGCCCGGCGGTCCTCGACTGGACGAACGCGCGGCTCGGCCCCCCGGGCCTCGACCTGGCCGTCACCGCCGTGGTCCTGGCGGAGGTCGCCGCGGACGAGGACGACGAGCTCGCGCCGGGCGCGAGGGTCCTGCTCGACGCGTTCCTCCACCTCGCCGACCCGACGCTCCTGCGGCATCTCGACGCCGCCGCGCGGACGCGTGCCGCGGACCCCGGCCTCGACCCCTCGGAGGTCGCGCTCGTCCCCGCCGCCGCGGCGCTCGTCGCGCGCGAGGCGCGCCGGAGCTGAACGCCGGACGTCCCGGTCCGGCCCGTCAGGAACCCGCGTCGTCGGGCCGCGGACGCCAGATGACCAGCGCGCGCGCCTCGCCGTGCTCGACGAGCGTCTCGCGCAGCGCCTCCTCGACCCCGCGGCGCACGCTGCGCCCGCGCGGCACGACGACGACGTCGCCGCTCGCCGCGGCCGCGAACACGCGGCCGCCCGGCTCGACGCGCGCGGAGAGCGCCTCGATGCGCCGCTCGAGCCGCTCGACCTGCGACTCGAGCGCGAGGATGCGCTGGATCCCGGCGAGGTTGATGCCCTCGTCGTGGCTGAGCCGCTGCACCTCGAGGAGCTTCGCGACGTCGCGCAGGGAGTAGCGCCGCCCCCGGCCCGCGGTGCGGCGCGGCACCACGAGACCGAGGCGGTCGTACTGGCGCAGCGTCTGCGGGTGCATCCCCGCGAGCGACGCGGCCTGCGAGATGACGAGGACGGGGGCGTCCTGGTCGACGTCGGTCCCTCGGCCCGGGTCCCTACCGTCGGCGGTCATGGTCGAGGGCCTCCTCACGCCGTCGCTCAGACGGCCGCGTCGCGCACGAGGTCGGCGCGCACGTCCTGGCCGTCCGTCTCGGCGGCGAAGGTCTCGACCGCCTCGCGCGCGGCCTTCGAGAGCTTCTGCGGCACCGCGACCTGGACCGTGACGAGCAGGTCGCCGGTCGCCTTCGCGGTCTTCACGCCCCGGCCCTTGACGCGCAGCGTGCGCCCCGAGGGCGTCCCGGCCGGCACCTTGACCTTGACGGTCGAGCCGTCGAGCGTCGGCACGCTGATGGTCGCCCCGAGCGCGGCCTCGGCGAACGTCACGGGGACGGTCGCGCGGAGGTTGGTGCCGTCGAGCGAGAACACGGGGTGCGGGGTGACGTGCACCGTGACGACGAGGTCGCCGTCGGGACCGCCGCCCATGCCCGGGCGGCCCTTGCCGCGCAGCCGGATCTTCTGGCCGTCGCGCACGCCCGGCGGGATGCGCGTCGTGACGGTGCGGCCGTCGACGGTGAAGGTGACGGTCGACCCCTCGACCGCCTGGCGGAACGGGAGGGTCGTGGCCGCGGCGACGTCCGCCCCCGCACGGGGGCGGGGGCCGCCGAACTGCTGCGCACCCGCGCCGCCGAACATCGAGCCGAGGATGTCCTCGAAGCCGCCGCCCTGGCCGCCGGTCGAGTACCGCACGCGGGCGCCGCC
>JAQSXO010000481.1 GCA_029256625.1 Cellulosimicrobium sp.
GATCGACGGCCCGACCGTCGAGGCGTGGGCCAACCAGGTGGGCACGTCGCACGGGTTCGTCGACATCCAGCACACGATCGAGCTGTTCGGCACGTGCGCCGGGTGCGCACGGGCCACCTCCGCGCAGGACTGAGCCGTGCCCGACGCGCTGGACGGCGCCCCGTTCGCCGCGCTCTTCGCGTTCTTCTTCGCGATCGCGTTCGTGCGCACGCAGGCGACGTACTGGATCGCGCGGCTGGTGACGACGTGGACCCTCGACCGCACACGCCCCGTGAAGCCGTGGGTCGCACGCGTCCACGCGTGGCTCTCCGGGCGCTCCGCCGCGCGCGGGATCGAGACCGTCCGCCGGTGGGGCGTCCTCGCCGTCCCCGTGTCGTTCCTGGCGACCGGCACCAAGACGGTCGTCAACGCTGCTGCCGGCGTCGTCCGCATGCCGTTCGGCCGCTACCTGGCCGCGATGACGCTCGGGTGCGCGGTCCACGCGACGATCTACGCGACCGTCGGCTGGGCCGTGTGGACGGCCGCGTTCGCCGCGGCGACGGGGTCGCCCTGGGGCGTCGCGGTGCTGGTCGCCCTGGTTCTCGCCGTGGTCGCCGGGGTGATCGTGATGGTCCGCCGTCGTGCCGCCCGGGACCTCGAGGTCGCGCCAGGGTCGACGGTCGCGCTCGACGGGCACGGCCTCGTCCTCGACGGCGAGGACGCCCACGTCCTGGACCGCAAGGACGCGCCGGGCCGCGACCGATGAGATAGCACGCGCGCGACCGTCGAACGTGCATGATGACCTTCCTCCTGCTGCCCGGCGCCGGCGGCGACCCCGCCTACTGGGACGTGCTCGCGCCCGAGCTCGACCGGCTCGGCCACGTACCGGTCCCGGTCGACCTGCCCCAGCACGACGAGGGCTACGGCTGGGAGGACCTCACCGACGTCGCCGTCGCGACCCTCCACCGCGCGGCGCGCCCCGCCGAGCGGGACGACCTCGTCGTCGTGGCCCAGTCCATGGGCGCGTACGTCGGCCCGCTCGTGTGCGAGAGCGAGGCGGTTCGGCTGCTCGTGCTGCTCAACCCCATGATCCCGCGCCCGGGCGAGAGCGGGGGCGACTGGTGGCGCGCGACCGACCACGCCGCGCGGCGCGCGGCCACGGGCCTCGGACCGTTCGACCCGGTGGACGACTTCTTCCACGACGTGCCCGACGCCGTCGCGGCCGTCGTGCAGCGCAGCGACCGGCAGCCGTCCGAGCGCTCCTTCGCCGAGCCCTGGCCGGCTCCCGACTGGCCGGCCGTGCCGACGGTCGTGCTCCAGGGCAGCGACGACCGCCTCTTCCCGGTGCCCTTCCAGCGCGCCGTCGCCCGCGAACGCCTCGGCGCCGACGTCGAGACGCTGCCCGGCGGCCACCTCGTGGCCCTCAGCCGACCGGTCGAGCTCGCCGCCCGGCTCGACGCGCTAGCCCGTTGACGGCTCGTCCCTGACGGGGTGTGGCCAGGAGCGCCGCGGCGCCAAAGCCGGCCCGGGTCTCAGCCGACCGTCGTCGCCGTGCCGTCGGCCGCGCCGACGCAGAACTGGTTGCCCTGCGGGTCGGCGAGCACGGCCCAGCGATACCCGGGGATGGTGTGCTCCGCGACGAACGTCGCGCCGTCGGCCACGAGCGCGGCGACGTCCGCCTCACGGTCGGACGTCCCGAGGTCCAGGTGCAGCCGGTTCTTGCCGGGCGTCGGGTCCTCGACGCGCTGGAACCCCAGGACCGGAGCCGTCACCCCCTCGGCCGGCACCACCTCGAGGAACCACCCGTCCGCCTCGTCGACGACCCGCCCGCCGAGCCGGCGCGCCCACCACTGGGCGAGAGGCCGGGGGTCGGTGGAGTCGACGGTCACCATGCCGATGCTCAGAGTCATGCCGCGCACGCTACCGGCCGCCGCCCACGGCGTCCGGCGCCCAGCACGACCCGCACGGCACGGTCACGGCGTCAGGCCGTGCCGCCCACCGCGTCGACCGCGCCGCCGTAGCGACGATCGCGGCGCGCGTACTCCTCGACGGCACGCCACAGCGACCGACGGTCGACGTCGGGCCACGGCTCGGGGAGGAAGACGAGCTCCGCGTACGCGGCCTGCCAGAGCATGAAGTTGGACGTGCGCTGCTCGCCCGAGCTGCGCAGGAACAGGTCGACGTCGGGGAGGTCGGGCTCGTCGAGGTGCTGCTGGATCGTGCGCTCGGTGACCTTCCGGGGGTCGAGCCGCCCCGCGGCGACCTCGCGTGCGATGGCGGCCGCGGCGTCGGCGATCTCCGCGCGGCCCCCGTAGTTGACGCACATCGTCAGCGTGCAGACGTCGTTCTCCTTCGTCTGCTCCTCCGCGATCTCGAGCTCCTTGATCACGGACGTCCACAGGCGGGGGCGCCGGCCAGCCCACCGCACGCGCACGCCCCACGAGTCCATCTCGTCGCGGCGGCGCCGGATGACGTCGCGGTTGAAGCCCATGAGGAAGCGGACCTCCTCGGGCGAGCGCTTCCAGTTCTCCGTCGAGAACGCGTACGCCGACACGTGCTTGACGCCGACCTCGATCGCCCCGGCGACGACGTCGAGCAGTGCCGCCTCGCCGGCCTCGTGGCCCGCGGTGCGGGGCAGCCCGCGCGCGTTGGCCCAGCGACCGTTGCCGTCCATCACGACGGCCACGTGGTTCGGCACGAACTGCGCCGGGATCGCCGGGGCCCGCTCGCCGCTCGGGTGGGGGAACGGCGGCGCGTACGTCCGCTTCGCCATCAGGCGTCCGCCCCGCGGCCCAGACCGTCCGCGGCGACGCCGACCGGTCCGGCGGGCGAGGCGGCAGGCGGGGCGACGGGCGCGTCCCGCTCGACCATGCGCAGTGATCGCAACGTTCTCTCCAGG
>JAQSXO010000482.1 GCA_029256625.1 Cellulosimicrobium sp.
CCCCGTGACCGACCGCCTCGTGCTGCTCCCCGCCGTCGACGTCGCCGACGGCCAGGCCGTCCGCCTCGTCCAGGGCGAGGCCGGCTCCGAGACCTCGTACGGCGACCCGCTCGCCGCCGCGCTCGACTGGCAGTCGGGCGGTGCGGAGTGGATCCACCTCGTGGACCTCGACGCCGCGTTCGGTCGCGGCTCCAACGCCGCGCTCCTCGCCGACGTCGTCGCGCGCCTCGACGTGCAGGTCGAGCTCTCGGGCGGGATCCGCGACGACGAGTCGCTCGAGCGTGCGCTCGCCACGGGCGCGCGCCGCGTCAACCTCGGCACCGCGGCGCTCGAGAACCCGGAGTGGACCGCCAAGGTCATCGCCGAGCACGGCGACGCGATCGCCGTCGGCCTCGACGTGCGCGGCACCACGCTCGCCGCGCGCGGGTGGACCCAGGAGGGCGGTGACCTCTGGGAGGTGCTCGACCGGCTCGAGGCCGCGGGGTGCGCGCGCTACGTCGTCACCGACGTGACCAAGGACGGGACGCTGCGCGGCCCGAACCTGGAGCTCCTGCGCGACGTCGCGGCGCGCACGGACGCTCCGGTCGTGGCCTCGGGCGGGATCTCGAGCCTCGAGGACCTCGAGGCGCTGCGCTCGCTCGTCCCGGCGGGCGTCGAGGGCGCGATCGTGGGCAAGGCGCTCTACGCGGGCGCGTTCACGCTGCCCCAGGCGCTCGACGTCGCGGGCCGGCCGTGACGGTGGGCCCGGACTCCCCGGGGAAGGCGCTCCCGCCGTCGTCCGGGTTCGCGGGCGACGACGGGTCGGCCGACCCGGCGCTGGCAGCCCTGCTCGACGCCTACGCCGCGGGCTCGGCGTCGCTCGCCGACGTCGTCGGGCGGCTCGGCGAGACGCGCGTCCTCGTCCCGATCCTCGCGGAGCTCGAGAGCGCGGGGGAGGGCGAGCACGGGCACACGGTCGACAAGGAGGCCTCCGCCGGGGTCGTCGCGATCGAGGCGCCGGACGGGCGCCGCGCGCTCCCGGTGTTCACCTCCGTCGCGGCGATGTCCGCGTGGCGCGCGAGCGCGCGCCCCGTCCCCGTCGACGCACGCCGGGCGGCGCTGTCCGCCGTGAGCGAGGACTGGTCGCTGCTCGTCCTCGACCCGGGCGGCCCCGTGACGGCGCTCGTGCCGCGCCCGGCCGTGTGGGCGCTGGCGCAGGGCAAGGACTGGTCGCCGGCGGTCGTCGGCGGAGCCGTCGACCCCGAGGTGGTCGCCGCGGTCCAGGGCGCGCTCGCCGGGATCCCGCACGTCGCGCGGGCCTGGGCGGAGCCGGGACGCCGCGCCGAGGTGGCCGTCGTGCTGCGCATCGACGCGGGGCTCGACCGGGCGGGGCTCGACGCCGTGCTCGGTCAGGTCAACGGCGCGCTCGCGACGGACGCCGTCGTGTCGGAGCGCGTCGACGGGCTCGAGCTGCGCGTCGGTCGCGCCGACTGACGCGCCACGCCGAGCCGTCGCGCGGTCTCGCCGCGCGACGGGTGGCTCAGCGGCGGCGCAGGCGGCTCAGACCCCACGCGAGCGCGGCCGAGAACGCGACGACCGCGCCGAGCGCCTGCCCGCCGAGGATCACGCGGTTGAGGTCGAGCGCGGGCTGCCAGCGCACCCCGCCGTCGTCGACGACGTAGACGCCCTTCGCGACGACGCGGACCCCGAACCCGCCCCCGCCGCCGGAACCCTCGCCGCCCGCCTCTCCGCCGGCGTTGCCCGACCCGGGGTCGGACGACCCGTCGGCGCCGGGCGTCGTCGACGCCGGCTCGGCCTCCGGAGCGGGGGCCGCGACTGCCCCGACGCGGCGGCGCCAGTCGGCGGCCCCCTTGCCGGAGAGCTCTCCCGCGCCGGAACCCCAGCCGGAGCCGGTGCCGCCCCAGACGGTCGCGACAGGGATGACGAGCGTGCCGTCGCGCTCGTAGGACTCCCCGAAGACGCGACGCACCGTGAGCGTGTCGCGTGCTGCGTGGGTGATGTGCGCCGGGTCGACGGGGGGCGTGTCCGAGCTCGCGTGTGTGCTCATGGCAGGAAGGGTAGACCCGGGGTCAAGGGTGCGCGCGGGGGCGCTCCGGCGGGTTGCGCCGGGGACCCGCGACCAGCCGAGACGTGCCCGTCAGGCGTCGCACTCGGGCAGGGCCGTGAACGCGGACTCGTCGCCGAGCATCGTCTGGAGCGTGCTCACCGGGACGAGCAGCGACTTGTCGGTCGAGGTCTTCGCGTAGACCACGCCGATCACCTCGCCGGCGTCGTTGAGCGCGGCGGAGCCGGAGCTGCCCGGCTCGACCGGCGCGTCGGTGACCAGCACCTCGCCGAGGTTCTCGTGCAGCGGGTCCGTCGTCGTCCCGATGACCGATCCCTGGGTCACCGTGAGCCGGCCGCCCTCGGGGTAGCCGACGACCGTCACCGGGTCGCCCGGCGCCGGGTCGGCGGCCGCGAGCGTCGGGGCCGACGGGAGGTCCTCCGCCGTCCGGACGATCGCGAGGTCCGCGAGGCCCGCCACGCTCGCGGTCTGCGCGGCGATGTCGCGACCGTCGTACGTGAGGAGCTGCAACGACCGCGACGAGTCGACCACGTGCTTGTTGGTGATGAGGGTCCGCGAGTCGACCGCGAACCCGGAGCCGGTCGAGAGGCCGTCGCAGCGCACGTTGCGGATGCGCACGGCCATGCGGCGCACGGCGTCGAAGCCGTCCGCCGAGAGGTTCTCGGACCCCGCGGGATCGTCGGGGGCGACGAGCGACGGGACGACCGTCTCCGGCACGGGCTCGGGCAGCTCCGGCAGGACGCCGCACGCCGCGAGCGGGCCGGCGAGCAGCGACACCGAGACGAGCGACGCGACGACGCGCCCC
>JAQSXO010000483.1 GCA_029256625.1 Cellulosimicrobium sp.
CCGGGCTCGCGACCGCGTCCTCGACGGCGCGCGACACGGCGTCGTCGAGCACGTCGGTCGTCACGCGGCTCACGTCCTCGGCCGCCGCGCCTGGGGCGGCGCCCGCGGACTCGCCCTGCGTCTCGCTCACAGCTCTCGTACCTCCACCTCGGTCCCGGCGTCCCACTCTTCCACGTCGGCGGGGACGTCCACGAGCACGTCCGCCCGCGCCATCGACGCGACGAGGTGCGAGCCCGCTCCCCCGACGACGCGCACCGTGCCGTCGGGGCCGGTAGCGCCGCGCAGGAGCTGACGCTTGCCCGCGGGCGACGAGAGCGCGTCGGCGAGGACCGCCGTGCGGACCCGGTCGACGGCGGGCAGCCCGGCCGCGCGCTCGAGCGGCTCGCGCAGGAACATCGCGAACGACACCTGGGCGCTCACCGGGTTGCCCGGGAACGTGAGCACGGGCGTCCCGTGCACGGTGCCGAACCCCTGCGGCCCGCCCGGCTGCATAGCGACCGACCGGAACGTGACGCCTGGCGACGGCGCCCGGCCGACCTCCTGGTCGGCGTCCTGACCGCCCCCAGCGCCTGAGCCTCCGAGCACGTCCTTGACCACCTCGTACGCCCCCTGCGACACGCCGCCCGACGTCACGACGAGGTCCGCGACCGCGGTCGCCTCGGCGAGCACGGCGGCGAACCGTACCGCGTCGTCGCCGCACCGGGCCGTGAGCACGATGTCGCCGCCCGCGCGCCGGACGGCGGCGGCCAGCGCGTCGGCGTTGGCGTCGAAGACCTGCCCCGGCCCCGGCGTCTCCCCCGGCCCGACGAGCTCGGACCCCGTCGACAGGACGGCGACGCGTGGGCGGGCGACCACGCGCACGCTGCCCACCCCGCACGCCGCGGCGGCGGCCACGTGGTGCGGCGCGAGGACGGTGCCGTCCGCGAGGAGCACGTCCCCTGGCCGGACGTCGGAACCCGCCTCGCGGACGAAATCGCCCGCCGACCGCGGCACCCGGACCTCGACGGCGTGGCTCGCGCCGGGACCGGACACGTCCCCGGTGGGAGCCGCGGTGTCGGGTAGCGGCGTGCCGGCGAACGTCCCCGCGGCGGTGTCCTCGACGGGGACGACGGCGTCCGCGCCCTCGGGCACGGGCGCGCCGGTCATGATGCGGGCCGCGGTACTCGGCGCGAGCCGCGGCGGGACGCCCGGCGCGGCGGGGATCTCCGCCGCGACAGCCAGTCGGACGGGCGCGTCCGCGCTCGCTCCGGCGACGTCCACGGCCCGGACGGCGTACCCGTCCATCTGGGAGTTGCGGAACAGCGGGACCGCGACCGGCGCGACGAGGTCGCCCGCGAGGACCCGGCCGAGCGCGTCGGCGAGGAGGACGTCGTCGGTGCGCGTGCGCCGTCGGGCCGCCTCCACCAGGGGGGCGAGGAGCGCCGCGACGTCCGCGCGGTGCTCGTCGACGCTCACGCGCACAGTCCCGGCCATGCCACGCCCTCCCACGGTGCCGTGCACGCCGACGGGCCACCCGGAGGAGCGGGCGACCCGTCGGCCGTGCGGTCGATGTCGAGGCTCAGCCTCCCACGACCGCGGTCAAGGGACCGCGCACGAAGTACACGACGAACCCGGCCGCGACCACCCACAGGAGCGGGTGGACGTCGCGCGCCTTGCCGCACGCGAACCGCAGCAGGACCCACGTGACGAACCCGATGCCGATGCCGTTGGCGATCGAGTACGTGAGCGGCATGGTCACGATCGTGAGGAACACCGGCAGCGTCACCGTGAAGTCGGTGAGGTCGATCTCCTTGATCTGGCCCATCATCATCGCGCCCACGACCACGAGCACCGCGCTCGCGACCTCGATCGGCACGACCGCCGTGAGCGGCGTGAGGAACATCGCGACGAGGAAGAGCCCGCCCGTGACGACCGAGGCGAGGCCCGTCCGTGCGCCCTCGCCCACGCCCGCGGCCGAGTCGACGAACACCGTGTTCGACGACGACGACGTCGCGCCGCCGACGACCGCGCCCACGCCCTCGACGACGAGCGCCGACTTGATACGCGGGAAGTTGCCGTCCGCGTCGGCGAGGCCACCCTGCTTGGCGAGCCCCGTCATCGTGCCCATCGCGTCGAAGAAGTTCGTGAAGAACAGCGTGAACACGAGCATCGTCGCCGCGAGCGCCCCTATCCGGTCGAACGCGCCGAACGAGAGCTGCCCGAACAGGCTGAGGTCCGGGACGGAGACGAGGGAGCTCGGCAGCGTCGGGACGGTGAGGTGCCAGCCGCCGGGGTTGTCGTCGGACGCAGGACCGAGCTGCAGCACGGCCTCGGCGACGATCGCGACGACCGTCGTCGCGACGAGCCCGATGAGCAGCCCGCCCTTGACCTTGCGCGCCACGAGGATGCCCATGGTCAGCAGGCCGACGACGAACACGAGCGTCGGGACCGAGGTGATCGACCCGCCGTCGCCGAGCTGGACCGGCGGCCCGCCCGGGGTGCGCGTGACGAACCCCGCGTCGACGAACCCGATGAACGCGATGAACAGGCCGATGCCGACCGTGATCGCGGCCTTGAGCTGGCGCGGGACGGCGTTGAAGATCGCCGTCCGCGCGCCCGTCACGGCGAGCAGCACGATGAGCAGGCCGTTGACGAGCACGAGCCCCATCGCCTCGGGCCACGTGACGTCGCCGATGACGGCGACGGCGAGGAACGAGTTGATGCCGAGGCCCGCCGCGAGCGCGAACGGCAGGTTCGCGACGAGCCCGAACAGGATGGTGAGGCCACCGGCGGCGAGGCCGGTCATCGCGCCGACCTGCGCCGTCTGGAGCCAGCCGCCCGCGACGTCGACGGGCGCGTTCTCGGCGCTCGTCCCGCCGAGGATG
>JAQSXO010000484.1 GCA_029256625.1 Cellulosimicrobium sp.
GACGTCCTCAACGACGACCAGCAGGCCGCGTTCGAGCGCTACATCCAGAACGGGGGCGGGTACGCGGGCATCCACGCGGCGTCCGACACCGAGTACGACTGGCCCTGGTACGGCGGGCTGGTCGGCGCGTACTTCAGCGCCCACCCCCAGAACCAGGACGCGACCATCAAGGTCGAGGACCACGCCCACGAGTCGACGGCGCACCTGCCCTCGCGCTGGGACCGCTACGACGAGTGGTACAACTTCCGCACCAACCCGCGCGACACCGTGCACGTGCTCGCGAGCCTCGACGAGACGTCGTACTCGGCGGGCTCCGGCGCGATGGGCGCCGACCACCCGACGGCCTGGTGCCAGGTCTACGACGGCGGTCGGTCCTGGTACACGGGCGGTGGCCACACCGACGAGTCGTACCAGGAGCCGGAGTTCCTCCAGCACCTGCTCGGCGGCATCCAGACCGCCGCGGGCGTCGTGCCGTCCGACTGCAACGCCACGCAGTCCGACAGCTACGAGCTGGTGCCGCTGGACGAGAACACCGCGAACCCGATGATGCTCGACGTCGCCCCGGACGGGACGGTCTTCTACGTCGAGCGCGACGGGCGCGTGCGCGTGATCGACCCCGCGACGAACCAGACCACGACCGCGGCGACCCTCTCGGTCACGCAGGCCAACGAGGACGGGCTCACGGGCGTCGTGCTCGATCCCGACTTCGCGACGAACGGCTGGGTGTACCTCTTCTGGTCGCCGCAGGACGTCGGCGCCGACGGCCCGCACAACCGGGTCTCGCGGTTCGACTACGACGCGGCGACGAAGACGGTCTCGCTCGCGTCGGAGAAGACGGTGCTCAAGATCCCGACGCAGCGCGAGACGTGCTGCCACGCGGGCGGTGACATGGTCTTCGACGCGGACGGCAATCTGTTCGTCGTCACCGGCGACAACACGAACCCGTTCGAGTCGGGCGGCTTCAACCCGATCGACGAGCGCGCCGGGCGCCAGAACTTCGACGCGCAGCGCACGTCGGCCAACACGAACGACCTGCGCGGCAAGGTCCTGCGGATCCACCCCGAGGACGACGGCACCTACACGGTCCCCGAGGGGAACATGTTCGCGCCGGGCACCGCGCAGACGAAGCCCGAGATCTTCGCGATGGGCTTCCGCAACCCGTTCCGGATCGGCGTCGACCCGACGACCGGCAACGCGCTCGTCGCGGACTACGGTCCCGACTCCGGTGCGGCCGACCCGGCGCGCGGGCCGCGCGGCGCGGTCGAGTGGAACGTCGTGAGCGACCCGGGCTTCTACGGCTGGCCGTACTGCACGGGCTCGAACAACAACTACGTCGACTACAACTTCGCGACCGGCCAGTCCGGCGCGGCGTTCGACTGCGCCGCGGGCGTCGTCAACAACTCGCCGAACAACACGGGCCTGCAGCAACTGCCCCCGGCGATCGAGGCGGAGGTCTGGTACACCGGCGGCGGGAACCCCGAGTTCCCGGAGATCGGTGGCGGCGGGGCGCCCATGGGCGGCCCGGTCTACCAGTACGACGCCGAGCTCGACTCGGACGTCAAGTGGCCCGAGTACTGGGACGGCAAGGCCCTGTTCGGCGAGTGGAACCAGGGCAAGATGTACTCGTTCCAGCTCGACGGCGAGAAGCGCGACGACCTCGTGGACATCAACCGCGTCCTGCCGAAGATCTTCGACCCCTCGGCCGGCTTCGACCGTCCGATGGACTTCGACTTCGGTCCCGACGGCGCGCTCTACGTCGTCGACTGGGGCTCCGGCTTCGGTGGCAACAACGACTCGAGCGGCGTCTACAAGGTCAACTACGTCCAGGGCGACCCCGCCCCGATCGCCCGCGCGAGCGCGGACGTGACGAGCGGTGCCGCGCCGCTGACGGTGCAGTTCTCCTCCGAGGGCACGCGCCACCCGGCGGGCGACCCGATCACGCTGCAGTGGACCTTCGGTGACGGCTCCGCGCCGTCGACCGAGGCCAACCCGGTGCACACGTACACGGAGAACGGCAGCTACACCGCGCAGCTCGTCGCGACGGACGAGAACGGGGCCGTGGGCGTGGCGAACGTGTCGGTCGTCGTGGGCAACCAGGCCCCGACCGTCTCGATCACGTTCCCCGAGAACGGTGGCTTCTTCGAGTGGGGCGACCAGGTGAGGTACGAGATCGCCGTGGACGACCCCGACGGCGAGGTCACGTGCGACAACGTCACGCTGTTCACGTCGCTCGGCCACGACTCGCACGCCCACCCCATGGAGGAGCTCTCGGGCTGCTCGGGCACGCTCCAGACGGCGCGTGACGAGGGCCACGGCATCGAGTCGAACATCTTCTGGGTGGTCGAGGCGATGTACACCGACGACGGCGGCGAGGTCGGCGTGCCGCTCTCGGCGAACGACCTGCAGATCCTGCAGCCGAAGCTGCTCCAGTCGGAGTTCTTCACCTCGACGGGCCGGCTCCCCGGATCCACGAGCACGGGCGACCCCGGCGTCCAGACCGAGACCACGGGAGACTCCGCGGGTGGCGGCCTGAACATCGGCTTCATCGAGCCGGACGACTGGTGGGCGCACGAGCCGGTGTCTCTCGCGAACGTCGACTCCATCACCCTGCGCGCGGCCTCGCCGGGCGGCGGCGGTCCGATCTCGCTGCGGTGGGACGACCCCGAGGGTCCGGAGATCGGCAGCGTCAGCGTCCCGGCGACGGGCGACTGGCAGGTCTACACCGACGTCACCGCCGAGCTGCACGACGTCCCGTCGGGCAGCGGCACGCTGTACTTCGTCCAGACCGCCGGCCAGTCGAACGTCAACTGGATGGTCGTCAACGGGCGCGGCGTGACGGACAACGTCCGGCCGACGATCGA
>JAQSXO010000485.1 GCA_029256625.1 Cellulosimicrobium sp.
GTCAGCACGATCACCCCCACGTAGACCGCCATCGCGAGCGGCGACGTGACGGCGAGGAACGTCAGGGCGGCGTTGCCCACGAGGTGCAGCGCGACCGCGGCCGGCACCCCGCCCCGCAGGCGCTCGCTGACCAGCCAGTACGCGCTCGAGAGCGGGATCATCGCGAGCAGGAACAGGGCCGCCTCGACGCTCACGAGGCCGAGGGACGACTGCCACGTCCCGGTGAGGGCGAACAGCGGCAGGTGCCAGACCGCCCACACCGCGCCGAGCACGACCGACGTCGCGAGCGGCGAGAGCCGACGTCGCAGGCGCGGCTGCGCGTAGCCGCGCCACCCGAACTCCTCCGACAGCGGCCCCGCGCACAGCGAGACGAGGGCGAACAGGAGCGGCCCGCCCGACCCGGCGACGGCCGCCGCCCCGGCCGACAGGTCCGCCGTCGGGCCGCCGAGGAACGGGACGACGAGCGCGGTGAGGACCGCCGGCGCGGCGCCGATCCCGACGGCGGCCGGGAGCCATTGCCCGGCCGCGCCCCAGCGCGCCGTTCGCGGGCTGCGGCGCCCCGCCGCGCGCAGCACGAGCGCGGCCAGCGTCGGGCCGAAGCCGCCGAGCGCGAAGAGCGCGAACACGACGGGGTCGGCGAGGTCGCCCCCGCGCAGCCACGCGGCGCCCCACGACGCCCAGGACAGCCCGAACGCGAGCGCCCAGAACGCGGCGAGCCCGCCGCGGAGGTGCCGTTCGGGGCCGTTCGGGGACAGCGTGGAGCCGTCCGGGGACATGGCGGGCGAGGCACGCCGGGACCGCGAGGAGGCAGGGAGAGGACGTGCGCTGGTCGTCATGTCTCGATCTCACCGGTTCGTCCCGCTCCGGAGAGCCCGGGCCGCCCCCGACCTGGGGTAGGGGCAGCCCCCGCGGACGGGATGGTCCGGCAGGTGGCAGGGTGGGGGCGTGACGACGACGCCCGACGCCCCGCGCCCCGCCAACTGGGCGGGCAACCTCACCTACTCCTCGACGGAGGTCGTGCACCCCGCGACGCCCGACGCGCTGGTCGACGTCGTGCGGCGGTCGCCACGCGTCAAGGCGCTCGGGTCGCGGCACTCGTTCGGGGACGTCGCGGACACGACCGGCACGCACGTCGTCCTCGACCGGTACGACGACGGCCGCCCGCCCGTCGTGGTGGACCCGGGCACGGGCGTGGCGTCGGCCGCGGCGGGGCTGCGCTACGGCGACGTGACGCGGCACGTGCAGGGCGCGGGCCGCGCGCTCGCGAACCTCGCGTCGCTCCCGCACATCTCCGTCGCGGGGTCCGTCGCGACGGCGACCCACGGCTCGGGCGACGAGGTCGGCTCGCTCGCGAGCGCCGTCGTCGGGCTCGAGCTGGTCACGGGCGACGGTGAGCGCCGGACGCTGCGGCGCGGGGACGCGGACCTCCCCGGCGCGGTCGTGGCGCTCGGGGCGCTGGGCGTGGTGACCCGGGTGGAGCTCGAGACCGTCCCGACGTTCGACGTGCGCCAGGACGTGCACGTCGGGCTCCCGTGGGACGCGGTGACGGCGCACTACGACGAGATCACCGCGTCGGCGTACTCGGTGAGCCTCTTCACGGACTGGGGGCCGGACGGCGTCCAGCAGGTCTGGCGCAAGTCCCGCCTCGCGCCGGGGGAGCCCGGGGCGGTGCGCGCCGAGCTGTTCGGGGCGATGCCCGCACCGTCGATGCTGCACCCCCTGCCGGGCATCGACCCCGTGCACTGCACGCCCCAGCTCGGCGAGCCCGGCCCGTGGAACGAGCGACTGCCGCACTTCCGGCTCGACTTCACGCCGAGCAACGGCGCCGAGCTGCAGTCGGAGTACCTCGTGCCGCGCGCCCGCGCGCACGAGGCGTTCGCCGCGATGCGCGACCTCGGCCCCCGCGTGACCCCGCTGCTCCAGGTGGGGGAGATCCGCACCGTCGCGGCCGACGCCGAGCCGCTGTGGCTCAGCCCCTTCGACGGCCCGGCCGTCGGCGTGCACCTCACGTGGAAGCCCCTGCCCGACGACGTCGCGCGCGTCCTGCCCGCCGTCGAGGCCGCGCTCCTCCCGCTCGGCGCGCGCCCGCACTGGGGCAAGCTCTCCCACGCGCTCGTCCACGACCCGGGCTCCGTCGCGACGCTCTACCCGCGCTTCGACGACTTCGGCGAGCTCGTGCAGCGGTACGACCCGCAGGGCCGCTTCCTCGGCGGGTACGTCGAGCGCCTGCTCGCTGGCTGACCGCTCGGCGCGTCGGATCGTCACGGTTCGGCGTCGATGTCTCCGCCGGTTTGGTGAGTGGGGCGGTACGGCCTCACACTCGTGCGCAGGTGCTGCGCACCGCCGGGTCCTCTGTTCCCCGTACGTTCCTCGGCCTCCGGGCCGGGTGCCGACGTAACACGACGGAGACGATCGGTGTCTACGCTGCCCCTGCCCGGCCCCCACCCCGATCGGAGAACACCGTGCGTACGACCCCGCGCAAGCTTCCCCTCACCGGTCTCGTCGCGCTCGCCGCGACGAGCGCCCTCCTGCTCACCGCGTGCACCGACGCGTCCCAGACCGGGACGGACGACAGCACCTCGGGCTCCGACGAGACGTCGGCCGCGCCGTCGTTCGACCCCGCGACGATCGAGGTCGACGACGCGGCCGCCGCACTGCTACCCGAGGACGTCGCGTCCGCCGGCACGCTCGTCGTCGGCTCCAACACGGAGTACGCGCCCGCCGAGTTCATCGACGCGGACGGCACGACCCCGATCGGCTTCGACATCGACGTCATCAAGGCGGTCGGCGCGACGCTCGGCCTCGAGGTCGAGGTCCAGTCGGCCGACTTCCCGGCGATCATCCCCGCGCTCGG
>JAQSXO010000486.1 GCA_029256625.1 Cellulosimicrobium sp.
CGAGCAGCTCTGGGCCGCCAACGGGTCGAACGAGATCATGCTCCACGTGCTCCAGGCGTTCGGCGGCCCGGGACGCACCGCCGTCTCCTTCGCCCCGACCTACTCGATGTACCCCGAGTACGCGCGCGACACCCACACCGCGTGGGTCGTCGGGCGCCGCGCCGAGGACTTCACGCTCGACCCCGAGCACGCGCGCGAGGTGATCGCGCGCGAGCAGCCGTCCGTCGTCCTGCTCGCGAGCCCCAACAACCCGACCGGCACGGCTCTGCCCGCCGCGACCGTCGAGGCCGTGTGCGAGGCGGCGCTCGCGGTGCGCGTGCCGCTCCCCGGTGGCCAGGAGGCGCCCGCCGTCGTCGTCGTCGACGAGGCGTACGGCGAGTTCCGGCGCGCGGGGACGCCGTCGGCGCTCGAGCTGCTCGACCGGTACCCGAACCTCGCGGTGACGCGCACGATGTCCAAGGCGTTCGCGCTCGCAGGCGCCCGGGTGGGCTACCTCGCGGCGTCGCGCGAGCTCGTCGACGCGCTCCGGGTCGTCCGCCTCCCGTACCACCTGTCGGCCGTGACCCAGGCGGTCGCGCGCGCGGCCCTCGCGCACTCCGGGGAGCTGCTCGCGCAGGTCTCGGAGCTGCGCGAGCGCCGCGACGAGACCGTCGCGTGGCTGCGCTCGCTCCGGCACCCGGACGGGCGCCCGCTCGGCGTCGCCGACTCGGACGCCAACTTCGTCCTGTTCGGCACGTTCGAGGACCGGCACGCGGTCTGGTCGGCGATGTTGGAGCGGGGCGTGCTGATCCGGGAGACTGGTCCCGACGGCTGGCTGCGGGTGTCGATCGGCACCGGCGAGGAGATGGGGGCCTTCCGACAGGCCCTCGTGGAGGTGGCAGGACTGTGAAGCGCACCGCGCGCATCGAGCGCGCGACGTCCGAGTCGAGCGTGCTCGTCGAGCTCGACCTCGACGGCACGGGACGGACGGAGATCTCGACGACCGTCCCGTTCTACGACCACATGCTCACGGCGCTGGGCAAGCACTCGCTCATCGACCTCAAGGTCGTCGCGACGGGCGACACGCACATCGACGCGCACCACACGGTCGAGGACGTCGCGATCACGATCGGCGAGGCGCTGCGCGTCGCGCTCGGCGACAAGGTGGGCATCGGGCGCTTCGGCGACGCGACGGTCCCGCTCGACGAGGCCCTCGCGCTCGCGGTCGTCGACGTGTCCGGGCGTCCCTACCTCGTGCACTCGGGCGAGCCGGAAGGCCAGGAGTACCACCTCATCGGCGGGCACTTCACGGGTTCCCTGACGCGCCACGTGCTCGAGTCGATCGCGCACCACGCGGGCATCTGCATCCACGTGCGCGTCCTCGCCGGTCGCGACCCGCACCACATCGTCGAGGCGCAGTTCAAGGCGCTCGCCCGCGCGCTGCGCGCCGCCGTCGCCCCCGACCCGCGCGTCGAGGGCGTCCCGTCCACGAAGGGGGCCCTGTGAGCACGCACGGCGACGACGCGCTGGACGGCGTCGAGATCCCGGACGACCTCTCGTCGCTGACGGCCTCGGCGGTCCCCGACCTCGTCGCGCTCATCACCCAGATCGCGGGCGCGGAGCCGCTCGCGGCGGCGTGCTCGCTCGCGCAGGTGGAGGCGGACGTCGTGCCGACCGACGTGGGCGCCGTCGCGGTCCTGCGCGACACGGCCGGCGACGCTCCCGCGCACGCCGCCGCCGCGCTGACCACCCTCGTCAAGGGCGTGCCGCTCGTGCTCGTCGTGCGCAGCGGAGAGCAGCTCACCATGACGCGCTGGGCGGACGGCGCCGTGGGAGACCAGCTCGCCCCGGGCCTCGTGCTCGGCGGTGCGCCGGAGGCGCTCGAGGACCTGCTCACCGGCACGACGACGCTCGCCGACGTGGACGGCGTCGTCGCGAGCTCGTCCATCTCGCGCTGGAAGGCGATGCGGCTGCTCACGTCGGCCGCGCGCCGCGCCCGGAAGGACGGCGCATGAGCGAGCCGGCGACCCGCGAGACGTCGGGCGTGCGACGCCCGTCCGTCGTCGTGCTCGACTACGGCTTCGGCAACGTCCGTTCGGCCGTGCGCGCGCTCGAGCGCGTCGGTGCGGACGTCGAGCTCACCGCGGACCGCGCGCGCGCCCAGGACGCCGACGGCCTCGTCGTCCCGGGCGTCGGCGCGTTCGCCGCGGTCATGGCGGGCCTGCGTGGCGTCCGCGGTGACGAGCTCGTCGGGCGCCGCCTCGCCGGCGGCCGCCCCGTGCTCGGCATCTGCGTGGGCATGCAGGTCATGTTCGAGCAGGGCGACGAGCACGGCACCCTGACCGACGGCCTGGGGGAGTGGGCCGGCCTCGTCGACCGGCTCGAGGCGGACGTCGTGCCGCACATGGGCTGGGACACGGTGGACGCCCCCGAGGGCAGCGTCCTGTTCCGCGGTGTCGAGGACGAGCGCTTCTACTTCGTCCACTCCTACGCGGCCCGGTCCTTCACGACGGGTCAGGACCTGCCCGCGGACTCGCCGATCCGGCGACCGCTCGTCACGTGGTCCGACCACGGCGGCCGGTTCGTCGCGGCGGTCGAGAACGGGCCCCTGTCCGCGACGCAGTTCCACCCCGAGAAGTCCGGCGACGCGGGCGCGACCCTGCTCGAGAACTGGGTCCGCTCGCTCTGACCTTCGGCGCCGGGTGCACTCCGCCCGGCGCGCCACCGGCGCGCAGCGACGCGCCTCCTGCCCCGAGCACCGACACCGATGGAGAACCCCGTGACCGACCGCCTCGTGCTGCTCCCCGCCGTCGACGTCGCCGACGGCCAGGCCGTCCGCCTCGTCCAGGGCGAGGCCGGCTCCGAGACCTCGTA
>JAQSXO010000487.1 GCA_029256625.1 Cellulosimicrobium sp.
GCCGAGTCCTTGAGGGCCTGCTTGGCCTTGATCGTGCCGTAGGTGACGATCTGGGCGACGCGGTCGTCCCCGTACTTCTCCGTGACGTACCGGATGACCTCCCCGCGCCGACGCTCGTCGAAGTCGACGTCGACGTCGGGCATCGACACGCGCTCGGGGTTGAGGAACCGCTCGAAGATCAGGCCGTGCTCGAGCGGGTCGAGCTCGGTGATCCCCATGAGGTAGGACGCCATCGACCCGGCCGCCGAGCCACGGCCCGGCCCGACGCGGATGCCCTGCTCCTTGGCCCAGTTGATGAAGTCGGCGACCACGAGGAAGTACCCCGGGAAGCCCATCTGGATGATGACCTCGGTCTCGTACTGCGCCTGCTTGCGGGACGCGTCCGGGATCCCGTTCGGGTACCTGCGGTGCAGGCCCCGCTCGATCTCCTTGACGAACCAGCTCGTCTCGTCCTCGCCGTCGGGGACGGGGAACCGCGGCATGTAGTTCGCCTTCGTGTCGAACGACACCTCGCACTGCTCGGCGATGAGCAGCGTGTTGTCGCACGCCTCTGGGAGCTCCGCGAACACGCGACGCATCTCCGCCGCGGACTTCACGTAGTACCCGGTCCCGTCGAACTTGAACCGGTCCGGGTCGTCGAGCGTCGAGCCGGAGTTGATCGCGAGCAGCGCCTCCTGGCTCGACGCGTCGTCCTCGCGCACGTAGTGCAGGTCGTTCGTCGCGACGAGCCGCGCGCCGATCGTCTCCGCGAGCCGCAGGAGGTCCTGCGTGACCCGGGTCTCGATGTCGAGACCGTGGTCCATGAGCTCGACGTAGAAGTTCTCGCGCCCGAAGACGTCCTGGAGCTCGCCCGCCGTCCGGACCGCCTCGTCCCACTGGCCCAGCCGCAGGCGCGTCTGGATCTCCCCCGACGGGCAGCCGCTCGTCGCGATCAGTCCCTTGCCGTAGGTCTGGAGCAGGTCGCGGTCCATGCGGGGCCACTTGCCCATCTGCCCGTCCAGCGACGCGAGCGACGACGCCCGGAACAGGTTGTGCAGCCCCTCGTTGTCCTTGGCGAGGAGCGTCATGTGCGTGTACGCACCGCGCGCCGAGACGTCGTCGGACTCCTGCCCCTGCTGCCCGAACCGCACGCGCGTCTGGTCGAACCGGCTCGTCCCGGGCGTGATGTACGCCTCGACGCCGATGATCGGCTTGATGCCCTTCGCCTGCGCACGCGACCAGAACTCGAACGCCCCGAACACGTACCCGTGGTCCGTCGTCGCGATCGCCTTCTGCCCGAGGCGCTCGACCTCGTCGAACAGGTCCCCGATCCGCGCCGCGCCGTCCAGCATCGAGTACTCGGTGTGGACGTGGAGGTGGACGAAGTCCTCTGTGGCGGTCGGCATGCACCGATCCTAAGTCGCGGCACCCACGCCCCCGGGCACCCTCGGCGCTCTCCGGTGTGCCACGTCGCACAGTCGTCGTGGCCGACCCGGGGACGGCTCCCCCTCCGCGTCCGCGAACGCGTCAGGCGTCGGTCGTGAGGGTCTTCGCGGCGTCGCGGTGGTCGATCCCCGCGTCGAGGTAGACGGGGCCGGAGACGACGTAGCCGAGGCGCTCGTAGAACCCGATCGCCTGGACCTGGGCGGAGAGCAGGACGCGCACGGCGCGGCGCCCGTCCGTGCCCGACGCCGCGTGCTCGGCGAGCGCGATCTTCTCCAGTGCGCGCATCACCGCGGCGCCCGCGCCGGTGCCGCGCGCGGACGCGGACACCGCCACCCGGCCGACGTGGACCTCGCCCGGGTGCGCCGGGTCGGTGAGGAGCCGACCGGTGCCGACGACCGCGTCGTCCTGCTCGCGGTCGCGCACGAGGACATGCGTCGTCGTCGCCGCGGTGTCGAGGTCGTCGATCTCCTCCTCGACCGGCACGCCCTGCTCGTCGACGAACACGGCGAGCCGCAGCGCGTGCGCGGCGGCCAGCCCGGCGTCGCCGACCACGCGCTCGACGACGAGCCGGCCCGTGCCCGCACGGGGGACGTCGTCGCTCACGCGTACGCCCCGCGCAGGACCTCGAGCGCGTGCGCGAGATCCTCCGGGTACTCGCTCGTGACCTCGAGCCACTGCCCGGTCGACGGGTGCTCGAACCCGAGGCGCACGGCGTGGAGCCACTGCCGCGTCAGGGCCACGCGAGAGGCGAGCACCGGGTCGGCGCCGTAGGTGAGGTCGCCCACGCACGGATGGCGTAGCGCGGAGAAGTGGACGCGGATCTGGTGCGTGCGCCCGGTCTCGAGGTGCACCTCGACGAGCGAGGCCGCGGGCAGCATCTCGAGGACCTCGTAGTGCGTGACCGACGGCTTGCCTTCCGCCGTGACCGCGAACTTCCAGTCGGCGCTCGGGTGGCGTCCGATGGGCGCGTCGATCGTCCCGGTCGTCGGCTCGGGGTGTCCCTGCACGAGCGCGTGGTAGACCTTCTCGACCGTGCGCTCCTTGAAGGCGCGCTTGAGCGCCGTGTACGCGACCTCGCTCTTCGCCACGACCATGAGCCCCGACGTGCCGACGTCGAGACGGTGCACGATGCCTTGGCGCTCTGCCGCGCCCGACGTGGAGATGCGGTATCCCGCGGCGGCGAGGGCGCCGACCACGGTCGGGCCGGTCCACCCCGGGGAGGGGTGCGCCGCGACGCCGACGGGCTTGTCGACGACCACGACGTCGTCGTCGTCGTAGACGATGCCCATGCCCGGCACGGGCTCGGCGACGACCTCGACCGCCGCCGGGGCGGCGTCGGGCACGTCGACCTCGAGCCACGCCCCCGGGACGAGCCGGTCGGACTTGCCGACCTCCCGACCGTCCAGGCGGACGGCGCCGTCC
>JAQSXO010000488.1 GCA_029256625.1 Cellulosimicrobium sp.
ACGAGCATCTCGTACGGGTGCATGGGCTGGTCGAGCAGCACGGCGAGCACGAGGGTCGCCGTGGGGCTGAGGCGCGGTGCGGGCACGGTCGTCTCCGGGGCGGTTCTCACGGGCGGGAGCGGCGGACGGTGCGGGCGTGCGGCCCGGACGGTGAGGTCCGCGAGGAATATTCCGCTGGGAATATACGCCTCGGCCCAGCGCGGTGTCGACCCGGACGGTTCGCGCGGTCGTGGCACGCCGCGTAGGTTCACGAGCCATGAGCGTCACCGACCTGCTCGACCTCGACGCGACCGCCCTCGCCCACGCGCTCCGGACCGGCGACGCCTCCCCCACCGAGGTGCTCGACGCGACGCTCGACGCCGCCGCGGGCGTCGGCGCGGACGTCGGCGCCTTCACCGTGCTCACCGCCGACCTCGCCCGCAAGCAGGCGCTCGCGGCCGAGGCCGCGCTCGTCGCGGCGCGGCGCTCGGGCGACCTCGCCGGCGCGTCCGGGGCGAGTCCGGGTGGGCTGCCGCCGTTCCTCGGCGTCCCCTGCCCCGTCAAGGACCTCACGATGGTCGAGGGCGTGCCGATCCGCGCCGGGTCCGCCGCGATCGCCCCGTTCCCGGCGCCCTACGACGACGGCGTCGTGACGCTCCTGCGCTCCGCGGGCACGGTCATGGTCGGCAAGACGACCACGCCCGAGCTCGGCCTGCCCTGCTACACCGAGCCCGACGTCGGGCCTACGGCCCGGACGCCGTGGGACCTCGCGCGGTCCGCAGGCGGGTCGAGCGGCGGCGCGGCGGCGGCCGTCGCCGCGCGCGTCGTCCCCGTCGCGCACGGGAGCGACGGCGGGGGGTCGCTGCGCATCCCCGCGAGCGCGTGCGGGCTCGTCGGGCTCAAGCCGACACGCGGGCTGGTGAGCCCGGGGCCGTACGGGGTCGACGGCGCGGGTCTCGCCACGCACGGCGTCCTCACCCGGTCGGTGCGCGACGCCGCGGCGTTCCTCGACGTCCTCGCCCAGCCGTGGCCGGGCGACACGTTCACGGCGCGCCTCGCGGCCGCGCCAGACGGGCGGCGGCTCCGGGTCGGGCTCCTGCTCGATCCCGTGATCGCCGCCGACGCCCCCGTGCACCCGGCGTGCGCCGACGCCGCCCGCGCGGCCGCGGCGCTCGTCGCCGGGCTCGGGCACGACGTCGTCGAGATCCCCCCGCCCTTCGACGCCGAGCGCTGGGACGCGTTCGCCGCCCTGTGGTCGGTCGGCGCGCTTCAGGCCCCCGTCCCGCCGGACCGGGAGCACCTGCTCGTGCCGCTCACCCGGTGGCTGCGCGAGCGCGGGCGCGGCGTGAGCGGGCTCGCGTACGCGACGGCCCTCGCCGGGGTGCAGCAGCTCACGCGCGAGGTCGCGGCCGCGTGGGCGGGCGTCGACGTCGTGCTCTCCCCCACGCTCGCGCAGCCGCCCGCGCTCGTCGGGAGCCAGCGGATCGACGACGACCCCGCCGCCGACTTCGCGGCCCAGACCGCGTTCACGCCGTGGACGAGCGTCTGGAACCTCACGGGCCGCCCCGCGATCTCGCTCCCGCTCGGCGAGGCGCACGTGACCGACCCCGACGGCACCTCCGCGACCGTCCCGATCGGCGTCATGCTCGGCGCCGACCACGGGGACGACGCCCTCCTCCTCGACCTCGCCGCCCGCCTCGAGGAGGCCGCGCCGTGGTCCCACCGTCGTCCGGGGGAGTCGTCATGACCGCGTACGTCGCCCTGCTGTTCGCCGTGAACGTGGGCGGGCGCAAGGTCCCGTCGACCGCGCTGCGCGAGCTCGCGGGCGAGCTCGGGTTCGCGCACGCCCGCACGGTCGTGAACAGCGGCAACCTCGTCGTCGCGCCCGGGACCTCCGGCGCGTCCCGGCCCGACGACGTCGCACGCCTCCTGCACGACGCCGTCGCCGAACGCTTCGGCGTCGACGCCGCCGTCGCGGTGCTCACCACCGAGCGCCTGCGCAAGATCGTCCGCGGCAACCCCCTCCCGGACGACGCGCAGGAGCGGCCCGCCGCGCTCCTCGTCCTCGTGGGCGAGACCCCCGTCGACCCGGACGGCGCCGCCGCGATCGACGACCGCGGCGGGTCCGAGCGCGCAGCCGTCGCGAACGGCGTCCTCTACGTCGCCTACCCCGACGGCATCGGCCGCTCGAAGCTCACGACGGCGGTCCTCACGAAGGCCGCCGGCACCCCGGTGACCGGCCGCAACTGGAACACCATGACTCGCCTCCTCGCCCTCGCCGAGGACACCCCCACCTGACCCGCCCCGCCGAGGGAGAACCGCGGTCCCGCGAGGTAGAGCCGTGGTTCGGCGAGGTAGAGCCGTGGTCCCGCGAGGTAGAACCGTGGTCGCGCGAAGTAGAGCCGTGGTCGTTCCTCAGGCCCGCGGGGTCGGGTCCGCGGCGCGGGTGGCCTCGGTGCTCGGGGCTGCGGCGCCGTCACCCGGGCCCTTCGGCCGTGGGTTCTAAGAGCGCCGCTCTGACGCCCCTTCGCATCCGAGCCCACCCCCGCCGCTCAGCTGTTGTCTCACCATGGCTCGGCGGCAAGCCGGACAGTCGGTCCTGGCCGGCCGAACAGGCGACCACGGTTCGTCAGTCGCCCTGGCCCAGCGCCAACCACCTGCTCGGCGCGACCTCGCGACGACTCGTCGCGACGTCGCGAGACCGGGACGCGTCGCGACCGTGGCGCGATCTACGACGCGGCGCGGCGGCGCGGCGGCGCGGGAAGTGTCGCGCCGAGACCGGATGCGGCAACGGGAATCGGGCTCGCGAAGCCACACCGCGGGCAGTCGCCCGGGATGAGCGACGATCAGGGCGAGACGACGTA
>JAQSXO010000489.1 GCA_029256625.1 Cellulosimicrobium sp.
CTCCTACGGCGTGAACCCGTACAACCCGTACTACGCGGTGGGCTCGCTCGCGTACCTCGGGCAGGGCGACGCGACGGTCACGACGCTGCGCGAGGCCGCGCCCGGCCGCTACGAGGTCGCGACGACCTGCTGAGCAGGGACCTCCGATGCCGAACCCGGGGATACGGGCGAGCTGGGCCGCTACCTCGCCCACAACCCCGGGTTCGGCGGGCGGGTCGCGTCAGTGCTCGAGGCGGTCCTTCGCGTCGCCGATGTGGTCGGTGACGTCGTCCGGCAGGTCGTCGAGGTTCATGTCGTTCGTGCGCGCGCGCCGGGCGTCCCAGCGCAGCGCGACCGCCGCGAGGGCGGCGGCGATCGTCGACGCGGCGAGGACGGCGATCTTCGCCGCGTCGGTGTGGGTCGAGTCCGGGAACGACAGCTCCGCGATGAGGAGCGAGACGGTGAACCCGATCCCGCCCAGCAGGGCGACGGGCAGCAGGTCGCGCACCCCGATGCCGGGCGCCAGGCGCAGCGGCGTGAACCGCGTGACGAGCGCCGTCACCCCGAGCACGCCCACGAGCTTGCCCAGCACCAGACCGAGGACGATCGCGAGCACGACCGGCTGACCGAGGACGTCGCCCCCGCCGCCGACGAACGTCACGCCCGCGGCGAAGAACGCGAACACGGGCAGGGCGATGCCCTGGGAGAACGGTCGCAGGGCGTGCTCGAACCGGTGCGTGCGCGACTCGGTCTCGCCGTGCATCGCGAGCGCCGGGACGGTGAAGCCGAGCAGGACGCCCGCGACCGTCGCGTGCACGCCGGACTCGTGGACCAACACCCACGCGACGACCGCGACGGGCAGCAGGAGCCACCAGCGCGTGCGCCGGGCGCGGACCAGCACGGCGAACAGCGCGACCGCGACGAGCGCGAGGCCGAGGAACCCGATGCGCAGGTCGGCCGTGTAGAAGACCGCGATGACGATGATCGCGAGCAGGTCGTCCACGACCGCCAGCGTCAGGAGGAACGTGCGGATCGCGGCGGGCAGCCCGCGCCCGAAGACGGCCAGCACGCCGAGCGCGAACGCGATGTCCGTCGCCGTCGGGATCGCCCAGCCGTGCAGCGCGCCGTCGTCGCCCGCGAGCAGCACGACCGCCGTGAAGATCGCCGCCGGCACCGCCATGCCGCCGACCGCGGCGAGCATCGGCACGCCCGCCTGGCGCGGGCTGCGCAGGCTGCCGGCCACGAACTCCTGCTTGAGCTCGACGCCCACGACGAAGAAGAAGATCGCGAGCAGCCCGTCGGCAGCCCAGGTCTCGAGGCTCAGGTCGAGGTGCAGGGGCAGCGGGCCGATCGAGGCCGGCCCGACGACCGTCTCCGAGAGGGTCGTGTACGCGTCCCGCCACGGCGAGTTCGCCCACAGCAGCGCGAGCAGCGCCGCGCCGATGAGCAGCGCGCCGCCCGTGGTCTCTCTGCTCACCCAGCGGCGCAGCCGCGCACGGGGCGACGGCCGGTCGGGCCGCGGGGAGGGGTGGGTGCCGGAGGGCGGGGTGGCGTGGGTCATCGTGCTCCCGGGGTCGCTGTCGAGTCGCACGGCCCGCGGACGCGAGACCGTGGCCGACCAGACTTCCCGGCACACCGTCCTCGATTCTACGGGGGTATACCCCTCGCGGCCGACGTGCCCGTCTCGTGGTCATCCTCCCGGGCGACGCCGTGCGCGGCCAGCGCACGTGAGGATCTGCGGGTGCCCGACGCCGTCCCTCGCCCCGTGCCCGACCTCGCCTCGGCAGATCTCACCGGTCCTGCCCCGACCTCGACATCTGTCCCGACGCCGCCCCTGGACGGGTCGGCGTCGCCGGACGTGCCGACCGTCGTCGGCCCGACGGCGCTCGACCGCTGGCTCCTGTGGGGCGGGGCGCCGGTCCTCGGGGCGGTCGTCGGGTTCGGGGTGCTGCACCTCGCCGGGTGGATGGCGGGCCTGCCCTGGGCCCCGTTCCAGGGTCTCGCGCGCGCCATCGACGAGCTCCTCGGCGAGCGCGGCGCGCTCGGTGTCGGGATCTGTCTCGCCGTCGGGGCGCTCGCCGGGCTGGCGTTCGCCGCGCACGCGGTGCGGGACATCGCGGTCGTGACCGTCGGTCCCGAGCGCGCGACCGTGACGCTGCGCGGAGACCGCACGGAGCTGGACCGGGACCGCGTCGCCGCCGTGCTCGTCGACCGCAAGGACCTCGTCGTCCTCGGCCGTCGTGCGCCGGCCCCCGTCGACCGGCCGGCGTCGCCCGCGTCACCCGCGGCGCGCGCGTCGACCTCTGATGTCGGCACCGCGGAGGGCATGCCTGACGACGCGCCGACCGTCGAGCTCCTGCACGTGCGCACCGAGCTCGCGTCCGACCGTCTCGCCGCCGCGTTCCGATCGCACGGCTGGCCGTGGCACGACGACGACCCCTGGGCGGAGAAGTTCCGACGCTGGGTCCCCGGCGACCCGTCGCTGACGCCGAGCGTCGACACCGTCCTGCGCGCCCGGGCCGCGATGCTCCAGTCCGACAAGACGTCCGACGCCGCAGACCTGCGGCGCGAGCTCGCCCGCCTCGACGTCGTCGTGCGCGACGTCGACAAGGTCCAGCACTGGCGCCCCGCGACCCCGCCGAGGTAGAACCCTGGTCGCGCGAGGTAGAGCCCTGGTCGCACGAGGTAGAGCCGTGGTTGGCCGAGGTAGAGCCCTGGTTGGCCGAGGTAGAGCCGTGGTCTCTTGCCCGACGGCGCGTGGTCACCCTGGGTGGTCGGGGTGGGTGGTGGTGCCGCGTCTACCATCCGCCGCTCGTTCCTCGCGGCTCCCGCCAGGCCCGCCACGACGCGGCGCGG
>JAQSXO010000490.1 GCA_029256625.1 Cellulosimicrobium sp.
CGGCGCGACGAGCACGAGCCCGTCGCCGGGCGCGAGCGCCTCGAGCGCCCCGAAGACGACGCCGTGGCGCACGGCGTGCGGGATCGTGCGGACGTCGAGGACGACCTCGGCGTCGTCGTGCGCGCACCCGCACGTGTGCCCCTCCTCGGGCCCTTCCCCGTGCACAGCCTCGTGCTGCGGGGGCTCGGTGATCTCGATCGGTTCTGCTGCCATGTGGTCCTCCTGGGTCGTGGCGCGAGCGCCGGGTGGGTGCTGGGTCTGCGGTCCGCCGGCGTGGACGACGACGCCGGCGGGCCGGTCAGGGCGTCACGGCGAACGCGCCCGACGCGCCGCGCTCGGCGTCGGACATGGCGTGCGTGACGAACGGGTAGGTCCCGGCCTCGGGGAACGCGAGCTCGACGAACCCGCCCTGCGCGGGCAGCAGGCCGAGGACCTGGCTGCCGCCGGAGGACCCGGCCGGGAGCGAGTAGGCGCCCTCGTGGTAGACGGTGTCGAACTGGCCGCCGACGACGTGGAACGCGCTCGGGCGGTTCGGGCCGGCGTCGAGCACCCACACGCGGACGCGCTCGCCGACGCGGGCCCCGAGCGGGTCGTAGCGGTACTGGTTCGCGTAGCCGTTGAACGCGAGCAGGTCGGGCTCGGCGGCCGCGACCTTCGCGTCGTCCGCCGACGCGCCCTGCGCGCCGAGGTAGAGCTCGGACTGCACGACGACGTACTCGCGATCCACGGGGGCGAGGTCCGGCGGGTCGACGATCACCGCGCCGAACATCCCGTTCGCGATGTGCAGCGACATGGGCATGGTCGAGCAGTGGTACATCCAGATCCCGGCGCGGGTCGCCGTGAAGCGGTAGACGAGCGACTCCCCCGGCGCGATGGTCCGCATCGGCTCGTCGGGCGCGAGCGCGCCCGCGTGGAAGTCGATCGAGTGCCCGATCGTGCCGTCGTTGACGAGCGTGATCTCGAAGACGTCACCCACCTTCCCGCGCAGCACGGGCCCCGGCGCGGTCCCGCCGAACGTCCACACGGTCTGCTCGACGCCGGGTGCGACCTCCTGGACGGCCTCCGTCACGGTGAGGGTGCGCCGGTGCACGACCGGCTCGCCCGACGCGTCCGTCTCGGCCGGTGCGAGCGTCGCGTCGCGCGCGGTGAACCGGTCGCCCGGGTGCGTCATGAGGTCGACGTCTGACGCTGCCAGCGAGTCCGCCCCGCCCGAGCCCGTGCTCGTGTGCCCGGCGTGCGCGTCGTGCACGTCGCGGCCACCGTCGTCCGCGGCGAGCGTCCCGCCGGAGCCGTCCGAGACGCCGGTGCCCTCGACGTCGATCGAGAGCGTCATGCCCATGAGCCGGTGCCCGGCGACGGAGCACCAGCCGTCGAGCGGACCACGCACGACGCCGACGTCGACCGTGGCGGTCTCCCCCGGTGCGACGCGGCCCGACGTCGTGCCGTCCTCGAGGACGAGGTCGTGCACGTCGTCGTCGGTGTTGGTCAGCTCGACGACGAGCCGGTCGCCCGCGGGCACGGTGATCGTGCCCGGGACGAACCGCATGTCGGCGGCCTCGACCTGCACGGTCGTGGTGCGGCCGGTCGCCACGACCGGCACGCCTGCCCCTCCGGTCCCGGCGACAGCGCCATCCCCCACGACGCCCGACCCGACACCCGCCGCCACCGGGTCGGCGGCGACGCCGCCCACGACCGCGAGCGCCAGCGTCGCGACGGCGGCCGTCACCGCGCCCGCGAGGGGTCGGCGCGCCTGCTCGTCCCGGCGTGCGGCGACGGCGCGAGCGGCGTCGCCGCGGCGCGTGCCCGACGGAGGAGCGCCCGTCATGAGGCTCGCCGCACCTGGGACGGGTGGCTGTGCCGGGGACGGGGCCGCCGTCGGCTCGGACGCGTCACCCCCCGCGACCGCCTCGCCCCGCGTGACCGTGTCGGCCCGCGAGACGACCACGGCGCGCAGCGCGAGCACGAGGAACGCGAGGAAGGTCGCGAAGACGACGAGCGACAGCCCGACGCGCACCCATGACGGCAGCGGCAGGAGGTACAGCGCGAGCCCGCCGTTCGCGACGAGCACGCGGTACGCGCCGCCCGCGCCGACGACGGCCTCGGTGCGCCGCCGTCGTGCCGGGCCGCCGCCGAGCACGACGGGCACGAGGTAGGTGAGGGCGCCGAGCAGCACCTGCGCGGCGAACCCGACGACGAACGGGAGCAGCAGCCCGCCGATCGCGTCCTGCGCCGCGGCCCACGACGGCGCCGTCGCGACCCGCACCCCGAACGCGGCCACGCTCCCGGCGAACCACGCCACGGACGCCGCGAGGCTCCACGCGGCGAACCCCCAGGCGCCGCGCTGGGCAGCCCGGCCCTGCGCCGCGAGGTGCCGACCGACCAGCACGACACCGCCGAGCACGACGGTCGCCCCGACCGCGACAAAGGGCCGCCAACCGACGGCGCACGCCGCGACGACGAGCAGGATCCCGGCGGTGAGGACCGGCAGCGCGCGGCGGGCCGCGACGTCGGCGTTGGGCTCGATGCGCGTGCGCAGCACGGTCGGCCACAGCAGCACGAGCGTGCCGAGCACCGTGAGGCCGACCCACCCGAGGACGTTGAGCGTCACGTGCGCCACGTAGAGGCGGCCGTACGCCTCCGTCCCCGCGCCGCCGCGGGCCATGAGGACGCCGAGCGTCACGCCGACCGGCAGGCACGCGGCAGCGACGACGTAGTAGCGGACGAGCCGGCCGAAGCGCGACGGCAGGGCGCCCCGGCCCTGGAGCACGAGCACCGTCGCGTGCGTCACCGCCCCCGCGCCCACGAGCACCCCGCCCGCGACCACGAGGGACCAGA
>JAQSXO010000491.1 GCA_029256625.1 Cellulosimicrobium sp.
AGGACGTAGCGGTCGCCGGGCGCGACGGCGTCGAGCCCGGTCTCGGCGAGGAACACCGGAGCACTCATGCGCGCGCCCCGCTCAGCGGCCGGAGAGCTTGTCGCGCAGGCGCGAGAACACGCCCGGGTGCGCGGCGGACAGGCGCGGCTCGGGCCGCTCCTCGCCGCGCAGCGTCGCGAGCGTGCGCAGGAGCTGCTCCTGCTCCTCCGTGAGCTCCCGCGGCACCTGGACCTCGATGTGCACGTTGAGGTCGCCGCGGCCGCTGCCGTGCAGGTGCCCGACGCCCAGGTTCTTGAGCGTGACGATCTGGCCCGGCTGCGTGCCCGGGCGCAGGTCGATCTCCTGCGCGCCGTCGAGCGTCTCGAGCTCGAGCATCGTGCCGAGCGCCGCCGCGGTCATGGGCACCTGGAGCGTGCAGTGCAGGTCGTCGCCGCGCCGCACGAACGTGTCGTGGTTGCGCTCGCGGATCTCGACGTAGAGGTCGCCCGCGGGGCCGCCCGCCGGGCCGACCTCGCCCTGCGCGGTGAGCTTGATGCGCGTACCGGTGTCGACCCCCGCGGGGACGTTGACCGTGATGCTGCGACGGCTGCGCACGCGGCCCTCGCCGGAGCACTCGGCGCACGGCTCGGGGATGACGGTGCCGAAGCCCTGGCACGCGGCGCACGGGGCGCTCGTCATGACCTGGCCGAGGAACGAGCGCGCCACACGCTGGACCGTGCCACGGCCGTGGCAGACGTCGCACGTGCGGGGCGAGGTGCCCGGACGACAGCACGAGCCGCCGCACGTCCCGCACACGACCGCCGTGTCGACCTGGAGCTCGCGCTGCGCGCCGAACGTCGCCTCGGACAGGTCGATGTCGAGCCGCACGAGCGCGTCCTGGCCGCGCCGGGCGCGCGGGATGGGGCCCTGCTGCGCCTGCCCGCCGCCGAAGAACGTCTCGAAGATGTCCTGGAAGCCGAAGCCGCCGCCCATGGGGCCGCTGCCGCCGCCGGGCGCGCTCGGGTCGACGCCGAGGTCGTACTGCTGGCGCTTCTCGGGGTTGGAGAGCACCTCGTACGCGCGCGCGACGTCCTTGAAGCGGTCGCCCGCCTCCTCGCCCGCGACGTCCGGGTGCAGCTCGCGCGCGAGCTTGCGGTACGCCTTCTTGATCTGGTCCGGCCGGCGCGGGGCCGGTCGTGAAGGGGCTGGTGCGGGTCGTGAGACCGGCGCGGGGCCGGACGTCGAGGGTGCCTGCCGCGTGCGGGGAGGCCGCGGTCCGGCTCACGTGCCGAGCGCCCGTGACAGGTAGCGCGCGACCGCGCGCACCGCCGCGATGGTCCCGGGGTAGTCCATGCGGGTCGGCCCGATCGAGCCGACGAGGGCGACCGTGTCACCGTCGTTACCGTAACCGGTCGTCACGACGGAGGTCTCCACGAGGCCCTCGAGCTGGGTCTCGTGCCCGATCCGCACGCTCACGCCGGACTCCGCGGCCATCTCCGTGAGGAGGCCGAGGAGGACCACCTGCTCCTCGAGGGCCTCGAGGACCGGGCGCAGCGCGTGCTCGAACCGCATGCCCGCGCGGGCGAGGTTCGCCGTGCCGGCGAGCACGAGGCGCTCCTCGCTCTCCTCCGCGAGCGTCTGGGCGACGAGGTCGCCCACGGCGCGCACGAGCGGGGCGTCGTCGGGGTGGAAGCTCTCGGTCACGGCGGCGAGCCCCGGCGCGAGGTCGGTGAGGCGCTTGCCGGCCGCGGCGGCGTTGAGCCGCGCGCGCACCTCGACGAGGGTGCCCTCGTCGGGCACGCTCGCGACCTCGAGCGTGCGCTGCTCGACGCGCCCCGTGTCCGTGATGATGACGACGAGCAGTCGCGACTCCCCGACCGGCACGAGCTCGAGGTGGCGCAGCCCGGACCGGCTCAGGGACGGGTACTGCACGACAGCGACCTGACCCGTGAGCTGCGCGAGCAGGCGCCCGGCGCGCGCGATGACGTCGTCGAGGTCGACCCCCTCGGAGAGGAAGGTCTCGATGGCGCGCTTCTCCGGCGCCGACAACGGCTTCACGCCCGACAGGCGGTCGACGAAGAGGCGGTAGCCCTTGTCCGTCGGGATGCGGCCCGCGGAGGTGTGCGGCTGCGCGATGTAGCCGGCGTCCTCGAGGGCGGCCATGTCATTGCGGATCGTCGCGGGCGAGACGCCGAGGCTGTGCCGCTCGGTGAGCACGCGCGATCCCACGGGCTCGCGCGTGAGGACGTAGTCCTCGACGATCGCCCGCAGCACCTCGAGCCGGCGCTCCTCGCTCACGTCCACCTCCGTGTGCCGCACCGTCGCCGCCCCGGGCGGGCGCGCGGGCGTCGGCACTCTCGACCTCCGAGTGCCAATCCTACGCGTCCGCGCGGCCCGCCCCGCGGTCCTCCGCTCGTCGCGAACGCAGGTCCACGAGCCCGACGACGAGCGCGAGCGCGACGAGCCCGATCGTCACGAGCAGCGCGCGCCCCGTCGCGTGCGCCGCCGTGTCCCCGCTCGCCAGACCGCCGTAGTACACGGACAGCACGACCGAGATCCCGACCGCCGACCCGATGCGCTGGCCAAGCTGGAGCATGCTCCCCGCGACGCCCGCGCGGCTCACGGGGACCTCGGACAGCGTGAGCGTCTGGTTGGGCGCGATGACCGTGCCGCTGCCCGCCCCGGCCACGAGCAGCGCGCCCGCCAGCGCCGGCCCCACGGCGCCGGGGTCGTCCCCGAGCAGCCGCACCACGGCGTCGGCCGCGACCACCCCGACGAGGACGAGCAGCACGCCGCCCACGACGAGCTGACGGCCCCACCGCGCGACCCACCGGCCCGAGAACCAGGCGGAGACCCCCGACGCCACCGCGAACGGCGTCCCGACGAGCCCCGCCTGGAGCGGTGTGTACCCGAGCTCGTCCTGGAGGTAGAGCGTGACGACGAGGAAGATGCCCGTGAAGCCCGCGAAGTACGCGAGGCCGAGCAGGGCACCGTTGCGGAACGATCCGAGCCCGACGACCTGCGGGTCGAGCACGGCCTCCCCCGTGCGGCGCTGGTACCGCCGCTCCCAGGCCACCGCCGCGAGCCCCGCCGCCGCGGCGGCGGCCAGCCACCACCAGCGCGACGCGTCGTCGCCCTGGCCGGTGGTCGTGACGAACGGCATCATGACGCCGAGCGTCGCGGCGCCCAGGAGCGTCAGCCCGACGAGGTCGAGGCGGCGCGGGCCCCGTGCCGTGCGCGCGTCGGCGGGCGGTGGTCCGGGCACGAGCCGCCACGCGAACGGCAGCAGGACGGCGACGACCGGGAGGTTCACGAGGAACACCCAGCGCCACCCGTCCGCGGAGCCGGCCGCCGCGATGATGAGGCCGCCGAGCAGCGGGCCGAGCGCCGTCGAGACGCCGATCGTCGCGCCGAACATGCCGAACGCCCGACCACGCTCGAACCCGGAGAACTGCTGCTGGATGAGCCCGACGACCTGCGGGTTGAGGAGGCCCGCGCTCACCCCCTGGAGCAGGCGCGCGACGCCCAGCCACGTGTCGGTCGCCGCGAGCCCGCACGCGAGGCTCATGAGCGCGAAGCCCACCAGGCCGGCGATGAACAGCGAGCGCCGGGCGCCCGCGTCGCCGAGGCGGCCGGCGGGAACCAGGGCGAGCCCGAACGCGAGCGTGTAGCCCGCGACGACGAGCTGGAGCTCCGTGGGGCCCGCGTCGAGCGACGACTCGATCGACGGCAGGGCGACGTTGACGATCGAGACGTCGAGCGTCGTGACGAAGCCCACCGCGAGGCAGACGGGCAGCACGCGCCAGCGGTTCGGGTCCGGTTCGGCACGCTGCGGGGCCCGGAGGCGCGCGTCGAGGCGGACCGAGCGTCCGGGACCCGCCCGGGAGGCCGATGTCGCGGCGCACGGGCCGATCTCGCCGGGGTGCGTCCGGCGCTGGCCTAGGGTGACGCCGTGTCCTTCGACCGCTACGGCTCCGACGTCCTCGGCGGCACCCCCGCCCCCTCCCACCACCGCGCACGACCGGTGTCCCGCCCCCAGCCCGCGGAGCGCGGGCTCGTGGTCGAGGAGGTGCAGACCGGGTGGGTCGGCGCCGTCGTGCGGGTCGAGAAGTCGGGCGGCATGCACGTGGTCGTGCTCGAGGATCGCGCCGGCCGCACGCGGACGTTCCCGCTCGGGCCCGGTTTCTGGGTCGACGGCGAGCCGGTCGAGCTCACCGCGCCCGTCACGTCGCGCGCCCCCGCCGCGCCGGCGCGCACCGCGTCCGGCTCGCGGGCCGTCGCC
>JAQSXO010000492.1 GCA_029256625.1 Cellulosimicrobium sp.
CGACGGCGTCCGCGACCTCGTCCGCGTCCTCGACGACCTCGATCGTGCCCTCGAGAGTGATCCACCGGCCGCCCTCGACCTGGCACACCGCGGCTCTCGGTGCTCCGCCGTCCGCTCCCGGGAGGCGCGCGTTGCGTGCCTTGACCGAGGCACGGTTGGTCGTGATGCGCAGCACGCCCGCGTCGGCGTCCCACGTGAAGGCGACGGGGACGACGTGCGGCGTGCCGTCGGCGCGCAGCGTGGTGAGCGTCGCCAGGTGGCGCTCGGTGACGAAGACGAGCTGTTCGGGGTTGAGGCGGATCACGGCGTCGAGCCTACGGGTTCGGTCGCCGGGCGCGGCGGGCGCCCGGTCACCGGACGTCTGGTGCGCCAGCGGCCGGTCGCCCGGTGTCAGGCGTCGAACCCGAAGGTCATGATCGGCGGCACCGCGCCCGCACGCAGTGCCCGCAGGACGTGGAGCTCGTGCGGGACGACCGGGTCGGGAAGCTCGTCGAGCGTGAACCACCGCAGGTCGGCCGCCTTGTCCCGCTCCTGGAGCACCGCGTCGCCGTCCCAGGCCTCGGCCGTGAAGAAGAAGTCCGCACGCTGCTCGAGCGCCGGCCCTCTGGGCACACCGCGGTGCAGCACCGTGAGGGGCCGCAGGTCCGCGGGCGCGATCTCGACGCCGAGCTCTTCGCGCGCCTCGCGCGCCGCGGCCGCCACGACCGACTCCCCCTGCTCGACGTGCCCGGCCGCCGCGGCGGCCCAGTACCCGTCCCGGTAGCCGGTGCCCTGCCGGAGCTGGAGCAGCACCGCGTCGCCCCGGCGCAGCAGGACGTACGCCGCGGGCACGACCCGGAACCGGTGCGACGCCGAGCCGTCGTCCCACGAGGCGCGCCCGGGCCGTCGACGGGCTCCTCGGTCATCCGCGTCAGCCGACCAGGCACGACGGGCCGAGCAGCGCCTTGAGGTCGCCGAACAGCGCCGGCGACTTCTCGACGCGCAGTCCGTCGCCCGCGCGCACGACCGTCGTCTTGCCCGGCTCGAGCACCTGGACGTGCACCTCCGCCGAGCCAGGGTGCGTCGCGAGCACCTCCCGGAGCCGCAGGATGATCGGCTCCACGCAGCGCGTGTGCGAGACCTTGACGGCGAGCGGCGACTCCGCTCCCACGGTGATGTCGGGCAGCGAGACCTCCATCGCCTGGAGCTGCATGGTGTCGTCGCGACGGCGCACTCGCCCGCGCAGCACGACCACCTGGTCCTCCGCGAGGATCGTGGAGTAGGCGAGGTACGTCTCGCCGAAGAACATGACCTCCACGGCGCCCTCGAGGTCCTCGATGGTCACCGCCGCCCACGGGTTGCCGTTCTTGCTCATCTTGCGCTGGAGCGACGTCACCAGACCCGCGATCACGACCGTCGACCCGTCCGGGCGGCCCTCGTCCGCGAGCAGGTTCGCGATGCCCGTGTCGGCCGCCCGCGTGAGCACGTGCTCGAGACCCGAGAGCGGGTGGTCCGAGACGTACAGGCCGAGCATCTCGCGCTCGAACGCGAGCCGCTGCTTCTTGTCCCAGTCCGGGAGGTCGGGCACGTCGACGGAGAACGACATGCCGTCCTCGGCGTCGCCGCCGAAGTCGGCGAACAGGTCGAACTGCCCCTCGGCCTCCTTGCGCTTGACGCTGATGACCGAGTCGACGGCCTGCTCGTGCACGACGAGCAGCGCGCGCCGGGGGTGACCGAGCGAGTCGAACGCGCCCGCCTTGATGAGCGACTCGATGGTGCGCTTGTTGCAGACGACCGCCGGGACCTTGTCGAGGAAGTCGGTGAACGACGTGAACGCGCCCTTCTCCTCGCGGGTGCGGATGATCGCGTCGACGACGTTCGCGCCGACGTTCCGCACGCCCGTGAGGCCGAAGCGGATGTCGTTGCCGACGGCCGTGAACTTCGCCGCCGAGTCGTTCACGTCGGGCGGGAGCACCGTGATGTGCATGCGCCGGCACTCGTTGAGGTACAGGGCGAGCTTGTCCTTGTCGTCCCGCACGCTCTGGAGGAGCGCCGCCATGTACTCGGTCGGGTAGTTCGCCTTGAGGAACGCCGTCCAGTACGCGACGAGGCCGTACCCCGCCGAGTGCGCCTTGTTGAACGCGTAGCCCGCGAAGGGGACCAGGGTGTCCCAGACGGCCTGGATCGCTCCGTCGGAGTACCCCCGCTCGCGGCAGCCCTCCTGGAACGGGATGAACTCCTTGTCGAGGATCTCCTTCTTCTTCTTGCCCATCGCGCGACGCAGCAGGTCGGCCTGGCCGAGCGAGTACCCGGCGAGGATCTGCGCGGCGCGCTGCACCTGCTCCTGGTAGACGATGAGCCCGTAGGTCTCGTCCAGGATCTCCGCGAGCGGCTGCTCGAGCTCGGGGTGGATCGGCTCGATCTTCTGGAGGCCGTTCTTGCGCAGCGCGTAGTTCGTGTGCGAGTTCATGCCCATGGGGCCCGGGCGGTACAGCGCGATGACGGCCGAGAGGTCGTCGAACTTGTCCGGCTTCATCTGGCGCAGCAGCGCGCGCATCGGCCCGCCGTCGAGCTGGAACACGCCCAGCGTGTCGCCGCGCGCCAGGAGGTCGTAGGACGCCTTGTCGTCGAGCGTCAACGACTCGATCTCGATCGGGTCCTTGCCGTTCATCTCGATGTTCTCGAGCGCGTCGTCGAGGATCGTCAGGTTGCGCAGCCCGAGGAAGTCCATCTTGATGAGCCCGAGGCCCTCGGACGTCGGGTAGTCGAACTGCGTGATGACCGCGCCGTCCTGCGGGCGGCGCATGATCGGGATGATGTCGATGAGCGGGTCGCTCGACATGATGACGCC
>JAQSXO010000493.1 GCA_029256625.1 Cellulosimicrobium sp.
CGGGTTCGGCGTGCGCGGCGCGGTCGGCGTCTCCGACCGCGGCAACACCGCGATCGCCCAGCTCCGGCCCGAGGACGTCGACTGGGACGACGTGTTCGGGCGCGGCGTGCGCTGGTTCCACACCGGCGGCATCTTCGCCGCGCTGTCCGAGTCGTCCGCCGACGTCGCGGAGGCGGCCATGGCCGCCGCGCGCCGCCACGGCACGATCGTGTCCTACGACCTCAACTACCGCCCCTCGCTGTGGAAGGGCATCGGCGGCGTCGAGCGCGCGCAGGAGGTCAACCGCCGCCTCGCCCGGTACGTCGACGTGATGATCGGCAACGAGGAGGACTTCACCGCCTCGCTCGGCTTCGAGGTGGAGGGCGTCGACGAGAACCTCACCGACCTCGACACCGGGGCCTTCCGCGCGATGATCGCGCGGGCCGCCGAGGAGTACCCCAACTTCCAGGTCATCGCGACGACGCTGCGGGGCGTGAAGACGGCGACCGTCAACGACTGGGGCGCGATCGCGTGGTCGCGCGTGCAGGGCTTCGCCGAGGCGACCCACCGCCCCGGGCTGGAGATCCTCGACCGCGTGGGCGGCGGCGACTCGTTCGCGTCGGGCCTCGCGTACGGGCTCATGGAGCTCGGCTCGATCCACGAGGCCGTCGAGTACGGGGCCGCGCACGGGGCGCTGGCGATGACCACGCCGGGCGACACCTCGACGGCGTCGCTCGCCGAGGTCCGCAAGCTCGCCTCGGGCGGCAGTGCGCGCGTGCAGCGCTGACCGGGCCGCCTCCCGTCTCCCGCCGTGCCGGGCCGCAGGACCAGGGTTACTGTGGTCGGGCTGTCGGCGGGAGGCGGGAGGTGCGGCGTGGCTGGTGGGGCCTTCGTGCCCGGGCTGCCACGCCGCGGCGCCGAGGAACCACCCGACCTGGGTCGAGCTCTCGAGCACGCCCGCATCCTCCGCGCGGCCGGCGATCCCGGTGGAGCCGCCCAGGTCCTCGACCGTGCCTTCGCCGCAGAAGGGGTGCGTACTCGCAGCGTCGCCGAGCGGGTCCGGTTCCGCGCCTTGGTGCTCCGCGCCGACCTCGCGCTCGCCCTGCACGACGAGGCCGCGGCGGAACGCTTCCTCGAAGGGGCGGAGTGGTTCCGGGCCGGGGCCGACTTCCTCCCGCGGGTCGCCGAGGCGCTCGCCGCCCTCGACGACGAGGTGCACCGCGCCGACGAGCTGCGCGACCGGCTCGCGAGCGAGCGCTGCACGGGCTGAGGGGCTCCGTGCGGGAACCACGCGTGCGGGAGCCACGTTGGACTCCGCAGTACCTGTGCGGGCGACCGCGCCCGGCCCATCTCGCGAGGAGGCAGCCATGCTGTGCCCCACCGACCAGACCGTGCTCGTCATGACCGAGCGCAAGGGCGTGGAGATCGACTACTGCCCGACGTGCCGCGGCGTGTGGCTCGACCGCGGCGAGCTCGACAAGATCATCGACCGCTCGCTGGAGAGCGAGATCGCGGCCGAGGCCGTGGGCCCGGCCGCTGCCGCACCCACCGCTCCGGCCCCCGCGGCCCCGCCCGCCCCCGCCCCGACGTCGTACCCGCCGGCGCCCGCCGCGGACTACGGCACGCCCGGCTACGGCGAGCGGCGCGACGACCGCCGCGACGACCGCCGGTATGACGACCGTGACCGCTCCCGGGGCGACCACTACGGCGACGACCGCTACCGCGACGACCGCTACCGCGACGACCGCGACCGTCGCTACGACGGGCGTGACGGCTACGACCCTCGCTACCGCAAGCGGAAGAAGAAGGAGTCGTGGCTCGAGGACCTCTTCGACTTCTGACCGGCCCCGTGGTCGACTGTCCCGCGTGACCGTCCTCGACACGTTCTCGCTCGCCGGCCGCACGGCCCTGCTCACCGGCGGGAGCCGCGGGATCGGGCGGGCCGTCGCCCGCGCGCTCGGCGAGGCGGGGGCGCGCGTCGCGCTCACCGCGACCACCGCTCCGGCCGCCGAGGACGCGGCGGGCGCGTTGCGCGAGGCCGGGTTCGACGCGCGCGGGTACGCGCTCGACGTGACGGACCGCGCCCAGGTGGACGACGTCGTCGGGCGCGCCGCCGCCGACCTCGGGACGGTCGACCTGCTCGTCAACAACGCAGGGATCTCGATCGGCGGAGCGGCGCTCGAGATCGACGACGACGTGTGGCACCGCACGCTCGCGACCAACCTGGACGGCGTCTGGTACTGCTCGCGCGCGGTCGCGCGGGCCCTGGTCGCCGACGGTCGCCCGGGCGCGATCGTCAACGTCGGCTCGATGTCGGCGTCGATCGTCAACCGGCCGCGCTGGCAGCCCGCGTACCTCGCGTCCAAGGCGGCGGTGCACCAGCTCACCAAGGGCCTCGCCGCGGAGTGGGCGCCGCACGGCATCCGCGTCAACGCCGTCGCTCCCGGGTACGTGCGCACCGAGGCGTCGCCGGTCGACCAGCCCGAGTACTACGACGACTGCGTCGCGCCCGCCGCGATGCGGCGCTGGGCCGAGCCCGAGGAGATCGGGCCGCCCGTCGTGTTCCTCGCGAGCGCGGCGTCGAGTTTCATGACGGGCGCGGTCGTCACCGTCGACGGCGGCTACACCCTGTTCTGAGCCGGGCTAGGCTCGGTCCCCGTGCGTGCACTCCTCAGCCGGTGGGTCGACCCGTTCGTCGTCACGCTGCTCGTCGTGCTCGTGCTGGGGCTCGTCGTGCCGGTGGGGCCCGGCGCGCAGCGCGTGGTCGACGCCGTGGCGGACGTCGCGGTCACGGTCCTCTTCCTCGTCTACGGCATGCGCCTGTCGACGCGCGAGGTGTGGGCAGGCCT
>JAQSXO010000494.1 GCA_029256625.1 Cellulosimicrobium sp.
CACGTCCGGCGTGCTGCTCGCGGCGTCGTGCCGGGCGCTCGCCCTGGCCGCGGGCCGTGACGACCTCGCGCTCCAGGTCATGGTGAGCAACCGCTTCCGACGGGAGCTCGCCGAGGCCGTCGTCACGACGGCCATGGAGGGCCTCGTGCACGTGGACGGCCTCGACGCGCCGTTCGACGAGGTGGGCACCCGGGTCTGGCGCGCCGCGATGACGGCGTACCGGTCGGCGTACTACGACAAGGACCGGCTCCAGGCGGAGGCCGCGGCCGACCCGTCGACCGCCCATGACGGCACCTGCTGGTACAACGACCGCCGCGGCACCGGTCCCGACCGGACGCTGCGCGCCCGCCCCACGCGGTCGCGGCGGCTCGCGCGTGCCGACGCGTCCGAGGAGCAGGGCGGCGTGACGCTCACGCTGCATCTCGTCGACGCCCCGGGCGGCGGCGGCGTCGACGTCGTCCTCACCGCCGACACGACGCGCCTGGACGACGCGACCGCGGAGCGGGTCGTGCGCGACGTCGAGCGCTACGTGCTCGACGCGTCGCGCGCGGGGAGCTCCGGCGGAGCGGTCACGCGCCGGTAGGGGTCGCGCCCTCCGGCGGGACCAGCGAGCGGACGACGAGGGACTGGGCGAGCGTCCCGAACGGCCCGTCCTCGTCGTGCAGCGTCGCGTGCGTGACGCCCGTGCCCGACGCCCCGAACACGACGGTGGTGTCGAGGCCGACCCAGCCTCCGAGCGGCGCCCGGTAGAGGTGGGCCGTGAGGTCGACGTTGGGAAAGGCGACCTCCCGCGGGTCCGCGCGGACGGCCATGCCGTTGGCGGCGTCGAGCAGGCCGGCCGTGCGGGCGAGCGGCCCGACCTCCTCGTCGGCGACGAGCGGGACGTCGGTACGGACCCAGACCGCCGCGCGCCCGGGTTCGACCGAGGCGCGCCGGACCTCGATCGAGTCGATGAAGCCACCGGGCCAGACGGTCGCGGGGTCCCACGGCGGCGTCTCGTGCGGGCCGGGCACGGGGTTCGGCGCCCCGCCGGCGAGCTCGGCGGTGTCCCCGGCGCGCGCGAGCCAGGCCCGGAGCGAGACGGCGCACCGACCGCCGCACCACAGCGTCGCCTCCACGAGCTCGACGCCCCGCCCGGGGCGGACGACGCGGACCTGCGTCTCCACCTCACCGAGGGGGAAGACGCCCCAGATGTCGTAGGCGAGCCGCGACACCGCGAGGTCTTCGCGCCCGCGGGAGACGCGGTCGGTGTCGACGACGTGCGCGAGCAGCCCGAGCGCGGGCGCGACGTGCTGCTCGTCGGTGCGCCACGCCCCGCCCACGTGCGGGCTCGCGCGGAACGTCATCGGGCCGGTGCGGAAGAAGTACGCCATCGTGCTCCTCGGTACGGGTGGTCGCTCGGCTGTGCGAGCGGGGGACCTCACGAGTGTGCCCCGTGCGACGGCGCCGGTGCCCGTCGGAGGTACCGACGCGTCCGACGGCGGTGGGAGAGCGCCGGGCCGAGCCGTTCCGCCGACCTGGGAGGATCCGACCATGAGCGCGCCTCTCCTGGACTCCCCGCTCCCCATCGTCGCGGCACCGATGGCCGGCGGCCCGACGACGGTGGCGCTGTCGACCGCCGTCGCGTCCGCCGGTGGGTTCCCGTTCCTCGCCGGCGGGTACAGGACGCCCGAGGCGTTCGCGGCGGAGATCGAGGCGTTGCGCCCTGCGGCTCCGGCCTTCGGCGTGAACCTGTTCGTGCCGTCGCGGGACGACGACGTCGACCCGGGAGCGTTCGCCGCCTACGCCGCCGAGCTTGCGCCGGAGGCGGACGCGCTCGGGGTCGCGCTCGACCCGACGCCCGTCTTCGACGACGACCGCTGGGAGGAGAAGCTCGCCCTCCTGCTCGCGCGGCCGGTGCCCGTGGTGTCGCTGACGTTCGGGCTGCCCGACCGGACCGCGGTCGCCGCCCTCCGCAGCGTCGGGACCCGGGTGCTCGCGAGCGTCACCGCACCCCACGAGGCGCGGCTCGCCCGCGACGTCGGGGTCGACGGTCTCGTGGTCCAGGGCCCGGACGCGGGCGGGCACAGCGCCGTCCACGACCCCGCCGGATACCCGGAGCCCGTCGCGACGGCCGAGCTCGTCCGGCGGGTGCGGCGCAAGGTGGACCTGCCGGTAGTGGCCGCAGGAGGCGTCGACGGCCCCGCCGCGGTGCGGGCGCTCCTCGACGCGGGGGCGCAGGCCGTGGCGGTGGGCACGCTGCTGCTGCGGACCGACGAGGCCGGCACGTCGCCCACCTACCGTCGCGCCCTCACGGACCCCGCCTTCACCGAGACGGTCCTGACCCGCGCGTTCACCGGTCGGCCCGCGCGGGCGCTGCGCAACGGGTTCGTCGAGCGCCACCGGGGGAGCGCACCCGCCGCGTACCCCGCGGTGCACCACCTGACCCGGGGACTGCGGCAGGCTGCTGCAGCAGCGGGCGATGCCGACCGCCTGCACCTCTGGGCGGGGACCGGCTACCGGAACGCGCCGGGCGGGCCTGCGGCCGACGTCGTGCGGGCGCTCGCGGGCGTCTGAGGGAGCGGGTGGCGGCCGGACGTCAGGGAGCGCCGAGCGCGGCACGAGCCGCGCGCGCGACGGCCGTCGCCAGGCGGTCGAGGGACGTCGAGTGCAGGCGCCACTGCTGCCAGTGCTGCGGCACGTCCATCGCCCGGGCGTCGTCGAAGCCCACGAGGCGCCCCGCACGCTCGGCCCGGGCGCTCTGGAGGTCGGGGAGCATGCCCCAGCCCATGCCGAGCTCGATCGCGCGCCGGAACTCGTTCGACGCGGGGACGTGATGGCGGCTGGAGGTCGTCCTTGCGGTCGAACGCGAGGACGGGCGCGCGGGCGAGCGCCGCGGCGGTCGGGCCGTCCGGGAACCAGCGCGCCGCGAACTCGGGGCTCGCCATGGGGCGGTAGCGCATCTGGCCGAGCAGGGTCGAGCGGCAGCCGGGGACGGCCTCGGCGACCGAGGTCACCGCGGCGACGGCCGTCCCGTCGCGCAGCAGGCCGATCGAGTGCTCCTCGTCCTCGCGCAGCACCTCGAGCCGGGCCCACCCCGACGCCTCGACGAGCGCGGGCAGGGCCCAGGTGGTCAGGGCGTCGCCGGAGACGACGAGCGTGACCTCGGGCAGCGGCGCGACGGCGCCGTCGGGATCGGCCGGGTCGCCCGCCCGCTCCGCGGCCCCGATCCCCAGCTCCGCGAGCACGTCCGCCTGCTGCAGCGCGAGGTGGCGCGCGTGCCGGACGAGCACCTGGCCCGGCGGCGTCAGCCCGGCGGGCTTCCCGCGTCGTACGAGCACCTGGCCCACGGCCGACTCGAGCGCGCGCACGCGCTGGCTCACGGCGGACGGGGTGACCCCGAGCCGCTGGGCCGCGGCCTCGAACGTCCCGGCGGCGTCGATCGCGGCGAGCGTGCGGAGCTGGTCGGGCTGGAGGTCCACCATGAAGCAGATCATAGGGAAGTGCAGAATCTTTCGCTGTACTTCACGCCGCCGGATGCCTACCGTCGAGGACGTGCTCGCCGCTCTCTCGCCCCTCGCCGCCGGTCTCGCCGCCGGGCTGTCCCTCATCGTCGCGATCGGGGCGCAGAACGCGTTCGTGCTGCGCCAGGGCCTGCGCCGCGAGCACGTCCTGCCCGTCGT
>JAQSXO010000037.1 GCA_029256625.1 Cellulosimicrobium sp.
GCGAAGTCGATCGTCGCGCCCTCGAGGTAGGGGACGCTCATCTTGTCGACCACGACCTCGACGCCGTCGTAGTCGCGCAGCGCGTCGCCGTCGAGCACGCGCTCGTCGAAGTAGAGCTGGTAGATCAGGCCGGAGCAGCCGCCGGGCTGCACCGCGACGCGCAGGCGCAGGTCGTCGCGACCCTCCTGCTCGAGGAGGGTGCGGACCTTGTCCGCGGCCCCGTCGGTCAGGTTGACGCCGTGCGTGGCAATGTCGGTGGTCTCGCTCATCTCGTCTCCGCGCTGTCGGGGGCAGTGCTGCCCCGGTGGTGGCCGGCTTCTACGGACCTCTCGAGAGAGATCCCGTCAGGTCCTCAACACCACTCGTGCCGGTCGTGTTCCCGAGTCTACGACCACCCGGCGGCGTACGGTCGAACGGAGCCCGCGCCGCACCGGTGGCGCGGCCCGCCGACGGGAGACGCATGGACCAGTCGTTGCACTTCGTCACGGTCGCGACGCGCGACCTGGACGCCGCGCGGAGCTTCTACGGGGCGCTCGGCTGGACCGCGCAGCTCGACGTGCCCGGCGAGATCGTCTTCTACCGCTCCGCGGCGGGCCAGCTCCTCGGCTTCTTCGAGGCGTCGGCCTTCGCGCGCGACGCGGGCACGCCGGACGCCACGCCGGCCACGACGGGCCTCACGCTGTCGCACAACGTGGGGTCCCGGGCCGCGGTCGTCGAGCTCGTGCAGGCGATGGTCGCCGCGGGCGGGACCGTCCGCAAGGAGCCGCAGGAGGGCGAGTTCGGCGGCGTCTTCCACGCCCACGTGGCCGACCCCAACGGCCTGGTGTGGGAGGTCGCGCACAACCCCGCCTGGTCCGTCCGCGCGGACGGGTCCGTCGACCTCGGCTGAGGCGACCCGGCGTCAGCCGCGCGACCACGTGCGCGCGACGCGCTCCACGAGGGCACACGGGTCGCCGTCGCCCCACGCGTACGCGCCGCTGAGTCCCGCCGCGGCCTGCTCGCGCCGCCCGGCGACGACCGCGCGCGCCACCACGACGACGGGGAGCGCGTGCTGGGCCGCGCGGGAGGCGACCTGGTGGACCGTCCCGTCCCCCAGCTCGTGCGCCCCGAGCTCGTCCGCGAGCACGACGACGAGGTCCGCAGCGCCGAGGCGCGCGTCGAGCCCCAGGTCGTCGGCCACGACGCGCAGCGCGGGCACGAGCCGCCCGCCCAGGGCCGCGACGGCGTGGGCGAGCCCGCCCCCGCTCCCCGCCCCCGGCAGGCCGGCGAGGCGACGCCCCGCCGTCGACGCGGCGAGGAGGTCTCGTCCGGCGAGCGCGCCCCTGGGGTCGCCGTCGTCCGCCGTCACGCGGTCGACGACGGAGGCCACGCCGTGCGCGACCGCGCCGAGCGCGCGCTCGAGGTGCTGGGCGACCGCAGGGTCCACACCGCGGGCGTCGAGCGCGGCGCTCGCCCCGTGCAACCCCAGCAGCGGGACGTCGGACGCGACGGCCGCCACGAGGTCGGCGCCGCCCAGCGCGGCTCGCGCGGCGCGCACGACGTCGGCCGGGACGGCGGTCGGGAGGCCTCCGGCGCGCTCCGGCGCCCCGGCGAGCGCCAGGAGCGCGCCCAGCCCGCCGTCGTGGCTCGTGCTCCCACCGGTGGCGAGGACGACGCGCCCGGGCGCCCCGTCCGGTCCGCGCGCGGCGTCGGCCGCGAGCGCCAGGAGGTGCCCGACGGCGGTCGAGGACCGGGCGGGCACGGCCACGGGCTCCGCGCCGAGCTCGAGCACCTCGACCGCGCCCGTCGCGGGCACCTGGGAGGCGTCGACGTAGACGGTCCGGCGCGTGCCGGTGCCGTCGCCGCCCGGCGTCCGACGGCGGACCGCGACCGGGACGTCGCCCCCGCCCGGCCCCGGGACCACCCCGGCGAGGACCTCCGGCGCGACGGGCGCGAGCGCGTCGAGGAACGCGGGTCCGGACGTGGCGAGCGCCACGGTCCCGACCTCGGCGTGCGGCGCCCACCAGCCGGCGACGTCGTCGAGCGTCGGCCCGGCACCACGGGCAGGCGGGGACGAGGACGCCCCGGCCGGCCAGGCGCCGTCGGGCACGGGCGGGGCGGCGGACCCGGTGAGCAGCACGCGCATGCCCGGATTGTGCCAGGGCCGATGCGCGTCCGGCCGCCGCACGACGCCCGCTCGGCCGCGGCGGCGCTGTGCGACGATGGTCCCGTGAGCACTGGTAGCACCTTGCTGTCGTCCGTGAGCGGACCGAACACCTCGCGCCAGGGCGGGTTCGCCGGACCTGCCCGCGCCGAGCGACCCCGACCTCGTGGAGCGCGCCCGGGTGGCGCGCGCCGCGCTGGGCGAGCGCGCGTTCGTCCTGGGTCACCACTACCAGCGCGACGAGGTCATCGACTTCGCCGACGTGACGGGCGACTCGTTCAAGCTCGCGCGCGAGGCCGCGGCGCGGCCCGAGGCGGAGTTCATCCTGTTCTGCGGCGTGCACTTCATGGCCGAGAGCGCCGACATCCTCACGTCGGACGCGCAGCAGGTGGTGCTGCCGGACCTCGCGGCCGGCTGCTCGATGGCGGACATGGCGGCGATCGACCAGGTCGAGGACGCGTGGGACGTGCTCGAGGAGGTCGGCATCGCCGACGCGACGATCCCCGTGACGTACATGAACTCGTCGGCCGCGATCAAGGCGTTCACGGGTCGCCACGGCGGCACGGTGTGCACGTCGTCGAACGCGGAGGTCGCGCTGCGCTGGGCGTTCGACCAGGTGGGTGGCGTGGACGGCACGGGCAAGGTGCTGTTCCTCCCGGACCAGCACCTCGGCCGCAACACGGCGGTGCTCAAGCTCGCGATGTCGCTCGACGACTGCGTCGTGTTCGACCCGCGCAAGCCGAACGGCGGCCTCACCGACGCCGAGCTGCGCGACGCGCGCATGATCCTGTGGCGCGGGCACTGCTCGGTGCACGGGCGGTTCTCCGCGAAGAACGTGAGCGACATGCGCACCGCGGTCCCCGACGTCAACGTGCTCGTGCACCCCGAGTGCAAGCACGAGGTCGTGACGGCGGCGGACTTCGTCGGCTCGACGGAGTACATCATCAAGATGCTCGACGCCGCGGAGCCCGGCTCGTCGTGGGCGATCGGGACGGAGCTCAACCTGGTGCGCCGCGTGGCGCGCGCCCACCCGGACAAGCAGGTGCACTACCTCGACTCGACGGTGTGCTTCTGCTCGACGATGAACCGGATCGACCTGCCGCACCTCGTCTGGGCGATGGAGTCGCTCGTCGCGGGCCGCGTGGTGAACCGGATCGTCGTGGACGCCGACGACGCGCACTGGGCGCGCGTCGCGCTCGACCAGATGCTCGCCCTGCCGGGCATCTAGGGCGCTCGGACGCAGGAGCCGACGAGAGCCTCGAGACGCCGGGGCACGCGGAGGTAGGCATGAGCACCGGGAACGGGATGAACGTCGGGATCTTCGTCTTCGACGAGGCGGAAGAGCTCGACGTCGCCGGGCCGTTCGAGGTGCTGTCCGCCTGGGCCGAGCACTCCGCGCTCAAGCCGCACGTGTCCACGTTCTCGTGGGACGGCGGCGGCGTGCGCCTCGCCAAGGGGTTGCGCCTGCTCCCCGACCGCTCGGCGGACGACGTCGGTCCCCTGCACCTGCTGGTCTACCCCGGCGGGTGGGGAACCCGTTCCCTGCTCGCGGACCGCGTGCACCTCGAGTGGCTGCGCGCGATGCGCGCCCAGACCCCGGTCATCGCGAGCGTGTGCACGGGCTCGCTCGTGCTCGCGGCGGCGGGGCTGCTCTCCGGGCGACCCGCGACGACGCACTGGGAGCACTACGACGAGCTCGCGGAGATCGACCCGAGCGTCGTGGTCGACACCGAGGCGCGGTTCGTCGACGACGGCAACGTCGTCACGTCCGCGGGCGTGTCCGCGGGGATCGACATGGCGCTGCACCTCGTCGCGCGCCTGGAGAGCGACGACGTCGCGCGCGCCGTGCGCCGCGGCATCCAGTACGACCCCGCCCCGCCGGTCTGAGACGCGGGCACCGGTCCGACGCGCGAGGCTCAGGCGCCGGCGACTGCTGCCCTGCGAGCCGAGGCGGTGTAGCGGCCCGACCGGTGGGCCCAGACGTCGAAGACGACGGTGCAGAACGGCGGGACCGTCGCGGCGAGCGCGAGGAACGTCGTCCAGAGCGACCAGCGGACGCGCACGGCGACGAGCACGGCGAGCGCGACGTAGACGAGCACGAGCGCGCCGTGGATCGGCCCGAAGATCTCCACGCCGCGCTCGGTCGTGCCGGCGACCCACTTGAGGTACATGCCGACGAGCAGCCCCGCCCAGGAGAACGCCTCGGCGATGGCGACCACGCGGAAGGCACGGACCTGCCACGGGTGCGCCGGCGCGGGCGACCCGGTGTCGGCGGTGGCGGTGGGGCGAGGGGCGGGGCTCGTCGTCGTCACGGCGCGCATCCTCGCACACGGAGATGACAGACCTCCCGGGACGACGGCGGCGACAAGTACCCGATACCGCGGGTGCGCGGTAGTAGCCTGCCCGGGTGACCCGCCAGATCCAGCTCCTCGTCGCCAGCACGATGCCGCGCAAGGCCGTGCCGGGCCGCGGCGTCCTCGAGCCGTCCGTCACCCGGATGCGCGTGCACCCGGGCGACCTCGACTTCTACCTCCACGTCAACAACGGCGTGTACCTGCAGATGATGGACGTCGCGCGCAGCAACTTCATCGCCGACCTCGGTGGGTTCCCGCTCCTCAAGAAGAAGGGCTGGTACCCCGTCGTCGCGGCGTCGACCATGAAGTACCGCCGCTCCTTGCAGCTCTGGGACCGCTTCGAGATCGCGACGCGCGTCCTCGGCTGGGACGAGCGCGTCGTCTACCTCGAGCAGGTGTTCTCGCGCGGCGGCGACCTGTGCGCGCGCGGCCTCGTCGCGGGCCGGTTCCTCGCGCGCGGGTCCGGCGACCGGATCGCCGCGCCCGCCGTCGTCGGGCTCCTGGGCGGCGACGTCGCCTCGCCCGAGCTCCCCGACGACGTCGCCCGGTGGTCCCGGGCGGTCGACGTCGCGCACCGCGGCTGACCCCCAGGGCCCTGGTGGCCTGCGGGAGCCGGGTGCTTCGATGGTTCGGTGACCGCCGACCGAGCACCTGACCCCGATCCGCACCCGGACCACCCCGCCGCCGACCCCTTCGACGCGACCATGGTCCCGGCCCTGCCCTGCCGGGACATCGACGAGGTGCGCGACTTCTGGACCGCGCTGGGCTTCGACGTGACCTACCGCCAGCTCCGGCCCAACCCGTACGTCGCGGTGCGTCGCGGCGGCATCGACCTCCACTACTTCGGGCTCGACGGGCTCGAGCCGCAGGACAGCTACAGCACGTGCATCGTCGTCGTGGAGGACACCGAACCCGTCTTCGAGGCGTTCGCCGCCGGGCTGCGCGCCCGCTACGGACGCCTGCCGCTCACGGGCTTCCCCCGCATCACGCGCCCGCGACGCCGCGCGAACGCGGGCGGCACGACGGGCTTCAGCCTCGTGGACCCCGCCGGCAACTGGGTCCGGGTGATGCGCCGCTCCCCCGCCGCGACGCCCACCACGGACACGGCCGGGGCGTCCGCCGTCGACGCGTACGCCGCGCGCCCGGAAGGGCGGCTCGCCCGGGCGCTGGACGACGCCGTCGTGCAGGCGGACTCGCACGGCGACCCCGTCCAGGCGCGCAAGATCCTCGCGGGCACGCTCCGGCGCGCCGGCGACGACGCCGACGTGGCCGACCGCGTGCGCGCCCTCGCCTATCTCGCCGAGCTCGCCGTCCGCGTGGGCGACCCCGACGCGGCCCGCACGCACCTCGACGACCTCGACGCGCTGGCGGGCGCCCTCGGCCCGGACGCGCGCGACGCCGTCGGGCCGACGCTCGCCGAGGCGGCCGACCTGCGGGCGGCGCTCCCCGGCTGACCGGTCGAGCGCCGTCCGGGCCGGGGGGTCAGGCGATCGCGCCACCGAGCCGGGCGAGCAGGAGCGCCTCGGCGAGCACGACCTTCTCCAGCTCGCCGAGGTGCACCGACTCGTTCGCGCCGTGGGCGCGCGAGTCCGGGTCCTCGACGCCGGTCACGAGGATCGCCGCGTCGGGGAACACCTCGAGCAGGTCGGCGATGAACGGGATCGACCCGCCCACGCCGATGTCGACGGGGTCGGTGCCCCACGACGTCGCGAAGGCCCACCGCGCGGCCCGCATCGCGTCGGAGTCGCCGGGCGCGAGGAACGGCTTGCCCTGCTCGCCGTCGCGCACGGTGACGTGCGCGCCGAGCGGCGCGCTCGACTCCAGGTGGGTGCGCAGCGCCGCCATCGCGGCGGCCGGGTCCTGCCCCGGCGCGAGGCGCACCGAGAGCTTCGCGGTCGCGCGCGGGGTGAGGGTGTTGGAGGCGTGCGCGACGCTCGGCGCGTCGAGACCGATGACGGCGATCGCCGGCTTGGTCCACAGCCGCCCGGCGATGCTGCCCTCCCCCGCGAGGACGGTGCCGTCGAGGAGCGACGAGTCGGCCCGGAAGTCGGCCTCGGCGTAGTCGACCGTCGGCTCGGCCGCCGTGACCAGCCCGGGCACGGCGACGTTGCCCGCGTCGTCGTGCAGGGTCGCGATCAGCCGTGCGAGGAGCGTCACCGCGTCGAGCACGGGGCCGCCGAACATGCCCGAGTGCACCGCGTGGTCGAGCACCGCGACCTCGACCTCGCAGTCGACGAGGCCGCGCAACGACGTCGTGAGCGCCGGGACGCCGATCTTCCAGTTCGACGAGTCCGCGACGACGATGACGTCGGCTGCGAGCAGGTCGCGGTACTGCGTGAGGAACGGGAGGAACGTCGGCGAGCCGATCTCCTCCTCGCCCTCGACGAAGACCGTCACCCCGACCGGGAGATCGCCGACCTCCGTCAGGGCACGCAGCGCGCCCAGGTGCGCCACGACGCCCGCCTTGTCGTCGGCCGCGCCGCGGCCGTAGAGCCGCCCGTCGCGCTCGGTCGGCTCGAACGGGTCGGTCTCCCACGTGGCGGCGTCGCCCGGGGGCTGCACGTCGTGGTGCGCGTACAGCAGGACGGTCGGGGCGCCGTCGGGCGCGGGACGGCGCGCGACGACGGCAGGCGCGCCCTCGGTGCCGTCGTCGGTCCGGGCGCGCAGCACCTGCACCTCGGGCATGCCGGCGTCGTGCAGGAGCGCGGCCACGGCGTCGGCGCTCGCGGCGACGTGCGCCTGGTCGAACGCGGCGTTCGAGACGCTCGGCACGCGCACGAGGGACTCGAGGTCCGCGCGCAGCGCGGGGAACAGGCGGGCGACGGTCTCGCGGAGCGTGGTCGCGAGCTCGGGGCCGGTCGCGGTGCCGGGCGCAGCGCCGGGCGCGGGGACGGTGGGTTCGGGTGAGTTCGTCACGACGAGCACGGTACGACACCCGGCGCCGGCCGGTCTCGGGACCGGCGTCCGGCACTCCCCCGCCTCGACTACGCTGGAGGGGTGTTCTCCCGCAACAAGCCCGACGCGACGCCCGCCGCCCCCGACCCTGTTGAGCAGGCGGCGGAGATCGAGGCAGCCGGCAAGGGCCGCCCGACGCCCAAGCGCAAGGTCTCCGAGGCCGCGAACAAGCGACCCCTCGTGCCGAACGACCGTCGCGCCGCCGCCAAGTCCGCGCGGGAGAAGCAGCGCGAGATGCGTGACCGTCAGTACCAGGCGATGCAGACGGGCGACGAGCGCTACCTGCCGCCGCGCGACAAGGGCCCGGTCAAGCGCTACGTGCGCGAGTACGTCGACGCGCGCTGGAACCTCGGCGAGTTCTTCCTCCCCGTCGCCCTGGTGTTCATCGTCTTCTCGTTCCTCACCGCGCAGAACCAGGACCTCGCGTTCCTCACGGTGATGACGCTGTACGTCATCGTGCTCCTGACGGTGGTCGACGGCTTCATCATGTGGCGGCGCCTGCGCAAGCGGCTGCTCGCGAAGTTCGGCGAGATCCCCAAGGGCACGACCATGTACGCCGTGATGCGCGCGTTCCAGCTCCGCCGGGCCCGCCTGCCCAAGCCCGCGCACAAGAAGCACGGCGTCTACCCGGAGTAGCCGCCTGCGGCCTCCGCGGCGGTCCCGCTAGCCTCGACGTCATGGCGCAGCGCGTGACCGACCTCGAGAGCTTCACGCCCCGGATCCCCGACGCGGTCGTCGAGGACCTGCGCTCGCGACTGCGGGCCACCCGGTGGGTCGACGCACCGGACGACCTGGGGTGGACCGCCGGCACCGACGTCGCGTACCTGCGCGACCTGCTCGCGTACTGGGCGGACGGCTTCGACTTCGCCGCGCACCAGGAACAGCTCGCCGCGCTCCCGAGCCGCCGCGCGACGATCGACGGGACGCGCGTCCACCTCCTCCACGCGCTCTCGACCTCCCGGTCCGACGACGCTCCCCCGCTCCCGCTGCTGCTCGCCCACGGCTGGCCCGACTCCGCGTGGCGGTACCGCAAGGTCGTGCTGCTCCTGACCGTCCCCGGCGCCGGCACGACCCCGGCCGACGCGGGGCGACGCACCTTCGACCTCGTCGTCCCCGACATGCCGGGCTTCGGCTTCTCCGACGTCCCCGCCGGCCCGACGCCCGACAACCGCGCGGTGGCCGCCCTGTGGGCCGAGCTCATGACCGCGCTGGGCTACGACCGGTTCCTCGTGGCGGGCGGCGACATGGGCAGCCACGTCGCCCGGTTCCTCGCGCTCGACTTCCCCGACCGGGTGATCGCCGTGCACCGCACCGACGCCGGGCTGCCGGTGTTCACGGGGGACCCCGCCTCGCTCACGCAGGAGGAGCGCGAGTGGCTCGAGGACAGCGCGAGGTGGCGCACGGCCGAGGGCGCCTACGCCGCGGTGCAGAGCACCAAGCCGCAGTCCCTCACGGTCGGCCTCACGGACTCCCCCGCCGGGCTCGCGGCCTGTGTCGTCGAGAAGCTGTGGTCGTGGAGCGACTGCGACGAAGACCTCGAGTCCGTGTACATGCGAGACGAGGTCCTCGCACTCCTCACCGAGCACTGGGCGGCCGGCAACGTCGGGGCCGGTGTGCGCGCCTATCGGGCCAACGCCGCGATCCCGCGCGAACAGCTCGCCCGCCGCGTCGAGGTGCCGTCCGGCTTCTCGGTGTTCGCCGGCGACGTCGTGCGGCCCCCGCGCGCCTGGCTCGACCGCGTCGCGAACACCGTCTACGCCGCCGAACCACCCCGCGGCGGCCACTTCGCGCCCTTCGAGCAGCCCGAGAGCTACGCCCACGAGCTGCGGACCTTCGTCGACCGGCTGTAGGGACCGGCCGGGACAAGAGGCGCACCGGCCGCGGGCTTCTTCACTGACCGGTGCCCCCTGCGGCGCCTCGGCCGCAGTTCACCATAAGAACCGGTTCCGGGTGCACGCCACCCGTCGCCCCCGACGGTTCAGGAGTACGGTCGAAGGGTCGAAGGGTCGAGTCTGGACCTGGCTCCTCATCCTCTGAAGAAGACGGAGCGCGACATGTCCGTGGACGACCACGCCATCGAGCATGCCCTGGCCCGCGGCGCGGGCCAGCAGATCGGCCAGTACCGACTGGACCTGGCCACCGGCACCTGGTGGTGGTCGTCCGAGACGTTCCGGGTGCACGGGTTCGAACCAGGAGAGGTGGTCCCCACCACCCAGCTCGTCCTGGCGCACAAGCACCCCGACGACCGCGAACGGGTGCGGCAGATCCTCGACGAGGCGCGGGCGACCGGAGAGCCCTTCTCGAGCGTGCACCGCATCATGGACGCCCGCGGCAAGGAGCGCTACCTCGTCATCGTCGGTCAGGGCCGTCGCGACCCGGACACGGGCGAGGTCGTCGAGCTCCTGGGGTACTTCGTCGACATCACGTCCACGGTGGCCGCCGGCGGGGAGGAGAGGGCGCACCGCGACATCGCGGCGGCCGCGGCGGGACGCGGGCCGATCGAGCAGGCGAAGGGCATCCTCGTCGCGACGCACGGCGTCGACCCGGACGAGGCGTTCGGGCTGCTCAGGCGCGCGTCGAACGACAAGAACGTCCGTCTGCGAGACCTCGCGCGCGTCGTCGTCGACGAGGCGACGCGCTCGGGCGAGAACTGCGCCGAACGCGTCGCCGCCCTCCTGCGCTAGGCGACCGAGCACGCGAGCCCCGCCCCCCACCGAGGGGCGGGGCTCGCTCGTCGTTGCCCGGAGGCCGACGACGTCGCGGCGCTCGGGTCGTCGCGCCGGCGGACCACGGCTCCGGGCGCGGTTCCGGTGGCTCGTTCCTAGACTCGCCGCATCCGACGGTCGACGACGAGAGGACGGGCCGATGCCGGTCGCGAACGGGTCCGAAAGGCAGAAGGTGGACGCCGCCTACGCAGCAACGGTGGGCCGTGCGGCCTACCTGTGGGGCTGGCCCCTGGTGAACATGCACAACCGGCGCGTCTTCATGGAGCAGCTTCCCGAGCCCGGACTGCTCGCCGGGATCGTCCCGGCCGCGCCGCCCGGACGGATCGGGATGCTGCACGACTACATCCGTCCCGAGGAGCGCGTCGTCGCGTGCCCGAACCAGGACGTGGCCTACGGCTTCGGCACCCTGGACGCCCGGCGCGGCCCGACCGTGGTCCAGGTCCCCGACTTCGGGGAGCGGTTCTGGGTCTACCAGGTGGTGGACCAGCGCACCGACTCGTTCGTCGAGCTCGGCGCGATGTACGACACCGCACCCGGTCACTACCTGCTCGCCCCCGAGACGTGGGAGGGCGAGGTCCCCGACGGGATCGCCGGGGTGTTCCGCTACGACACGCACGTCGCCGTCGCGATCCCCCGCGTCTTCCTCGACGACACGGACGAGGACCGAGCCGCCGTCCTGCCGCTCGTGAACCAGATCTGCGCCTACCCGCTCGACGAGTACGACGGCACGACGAAGACCGTCGACTGGACCGACGTCCCGTCGTTCGGCGCGGAGGGCTCCACCGACGGCGAGGCCGAGACCCACTGGGTCGACCCTCACGTGTTCTTCGACGCGCTCGGTGAGGTCCTCGACGAGGTCCCGCCGCTACCCGGGGAGCAGGCCCTCTACGACTGGGTCCGGCCCGTGCTCGACGCGGCGACACGTGACGAGACCGTCGCGTCGGCGCTGCGGCAGGCCGCGCTCGACGCCGACCAGACCGTGCGCGAGCTGTTCGAGTTCCGCAACTACGGCCTGCCCGTCGCGCACCACTGGACCACCCAGACGACCGGGGCCGCGTTCGGCACCGACTACCTCATGCGCACCGCCGTCGGGAAGTCGAACATCTTCGTCAACACGGCCAACGAGACGACGTACTTCTACCAGGACCTCGACGCCTCCGGGCAACGCCTCGACGGTCGCCGCGCCTACACGGTCCGGTTCGACGCCGGCCTGCTCCCGCCGGTGCGCGGGTTCTGGTCGCTGACGGTGTACAACAGGCACCACTTCTTCCACCCGAACGAGCTCGACCGGTACTCCCTGGGCACGAAGAACCAGCATCTGACCTACGGCGACGACGGTTCCCTCACTCTCACGGTCGGCGGCGACGCTCCCGCCGGGTCTGCCGAGCTGGCCAACTGGCTTCCCGCCCCGGCCGACGAGTTCACCCTCTACCTGCGGTGCTACTGGCCCGAGCGGCTCGTCCTCGACGGCGCCTGGACGCCGCCCGCCGTCACGCCGGCCTGACCGTCGCTCGACGGCGCCTGCCGCCGGACCGTCCGCGACGACCGAACCCCCGTGGCCCCGCACGTCAGCGGCGGGCCACGGGGGTTTCGCCCGTCCAGCGCGAGGACTACTCCGTGCCGATCGCGTCGTCCGCCCTCGACGCACCCTTGTCGATCTGGTCGTCGTGCTTGCCACCCGTCGCCTTCGACGCCGCGTCGCCGCCCTTCTCCAGCGCCGCGTCGGACGCCTTCTCGCCCTTGTCGCTGCTCAGCGCGTCAGACGCCTTCCCCTTGAGGTCGTCGATACCCACGATGCACCTCCATCCCGTCGGCCCGGTCGGGCCGAGACACCCCATCGTGAGCACCCCGCTCGATCGGTCGCATCTGGCGACGGGTGCGCCGCCTCGTCCGGCGCGGCTCGGCTCGGCTCGTGCGCCCCGCACCACCTGTCGCACGCCAGGACCTTCGTCCCTCCTTGGGCGGGATCGTCGCGGTTCCCGGGTGCCGTGTCCGTGTTTTCACGCAGACCGGCAGCCACCTGACTTCGAAACGCGCTGACATCGAGACGTCCCGTTCGTCTCTGCCTTCGCTCACCCTGGAGAACTCGATGCAGCCCGTTCGAACCCTCGCCCTCGCGCCCACGGCTGCGACGGCCGCGACGGCCGCGATCATCGCCCGCACCCTCCCGGAGAGGGTCCTGATCCGGATGTCCGGGGACATCGACGCGGCCCGCCTTGACGAGGCACGCGGTGCCCTCGCCGCGGTCGAGGCTGCGAAGCCCGGCCTCCCGGTCGTCCTGGACGCCCACCGCGTCACGTTCATGGACTCGACCGGGGTGGCGTTCGTCGGGGCGGTCCGCCGCACGTGCCTCGCGACACGAGCACCCGTCCACCTCGTCGACCCGCCCGCGACCGTCACCAGCGTCCTCGCGCTCGCCGGCCTCGAGCACGCCGTCCCGACCCTTCGCACGGCCGGGCTGGACGCCCGTGGCTGACCGCCGTACCTGGACTCACGCCGGAGGCGACACCTGACATGGCACGCGACGACAGCGTCCTGGTGGGGATCGACGGCTCGGACGAGAGCCTGCACGCCCTGGACTGGGCAGCGGCCTACGCACGGCACGAGGGGGCGAACCTGCACCTCCTCAGCAGCTACCTGCTGCCCGGCTTCGGCGTACTCCCCACCGACGTGCATCCGCAGCCGGGGTTCGCACGGAAGGAGGGATGGGGCGCCACCACGGTGCCCGGCAGTGCGAGCTGCCTCGTGTGGAGATGGAAGGACTCGACGATGACCCTTCGACACGCTCTTCGACGCTCGATCGCGGCCGTGGGCGCCGCGGCGTTCGGCCTGGCGGCTGTGGCCGCCCAGCCCGCCGCGGCGAGCACTCCGGGAACGACCAGCCTGGCCCAGGTGCTGGCGGCCGACGGTGACACGTTCGATCGCAACCCGTACGACTTCGACGTCCTCGACCAGGCCGTGGCTGCGGTGCTCGCGACCAAGCCCACGAGCCCGGTCGCGGTCCTCGCGGACGGGACTGTGCCGCTGACGGCCTTCCTCCCGAACGACCGCGCGTTCCAGCTCTTCGCGTGGGACCTCACGCACCGGTGGCCACGCACCGAGCAGGCCGCGCTCGAGGCGGTCGCGGGAGCGGTCGGGATCGACGCGGTCGAGCAGGTCCTGCTGTACCACGTCGTCCCGGGGGCCACGATCGACGCCCGCACGGCGCTGCGTTCGGACGACGCCGTGCTCACGACGGCGCAGGGTGCCGGCGTGCGGGTGGACGTCATCAGCCGCTGGGTGCCGCTGGTCCGCCTGGTCGACCAGGACCGCAACGACGTCGACCCGTTCCTGGTCAGGTCACAGCTCGACCTGAACAAGGGCAACGCGCAGATCGCGCACGGCATCACGGCGGTCCTGCGCCCCGCGGACCTCTAGCAGGCCGACACGAGCCGGACCGGTGCGGCGGGGCGCGGACGCGCGCCGCCGCACCTGCGGCCCCCCCTGCGCCCGTGGCCCCGCTCGACGGCGGCCGGGGGTGGCCCGGATCGACGGCGGCCGGGTCACGAGAGCCGGAACGACGACCGGTAGCTCGTCGGGGTGACACCGACGGCACGCTGGAAGTGCCTGCGCAGGGTGGCCGCCGTACCCAAGCCGCAGCGGGCTGCGACCTGCTCGACGGAGGCGTCGGTGCGTTCGAGCAGCTCCTGCGCGCGCGCGACGCGCTGCTGGTGCAGCCACTCGAGGGGCGTGACCCCGAGCTCGGCGAGCATCCGGCGCGCGAGCTGGCGGGTGCTGAGGCCGGCGCGCCCGGCGAGGTCACGCACGGTCAGCGGACGGTCGAGCCGGGCCCGGGCCCACTCGAGCGTCGGTGCCAGACCTTCGGCGCTGCGCGGCAGCGCGGGCGGGGCGATGAACTGCGCCTGCCCGCCCCCTCGGTGTGCCGGGACCACCAATGTGCGCGCGATCCCTCGCGCCGCGGCGGCGCCCAGGTCGCGGTGCACGAGGTGGAGGCAGAGGTCGAGCGCCGCGCTCTTGCCCGCCGAGGTGAGCACGTCGCCCCCGTCGACGTAGAGCACGTCGGGCCGTACGTCGATCTGCGGGTACCGTCGCGCCAGCTCCTCGGCGTGCATCCAGTGCGTCGTCGCGACCCGCCCGTCGAGCAGCCCCGCCGCCGCGAGCACGAACGCGCCCGTGCACAGCGAGACGATCCGCGCTCCCCCGTCGTGCGCGGCACGCAGGGCGGCGACGAGGTTCGGGTCCGGGTTCTCGTCGAGGTCGTCCGAGGACGGCACGACCACGGAGTCCGCCCGCGCGAGCTCGGCGTAGGTCGAGGTCGCCAGGTGCGGCAGCCAGGGGTGCGGGGCGCCGTCGGCGGTGCAGACCACGAGGTCGTACCACGCGCCGCCGGAGGCGAGCTCCGACCGGTCGACGCCGAAGATCTCCGCCGCGATCGCCGACTCGTACAGCATGGACGAGCGGTGCATGGCGAGAGCGATCCGAGGCATGTCCGAAACTGTACGGAGCGCGTCGTGCACGACGCTCGTGCACCACGTGCCCGGTTCGCGAGGATCGGCCGCATGAACTCCACCGACAAGGTCTTCGTCTACGGCGCATCGGGTCACACGGGACGGTTCGTCGTGAACGAGCTGGTGCGCCGCGGGCTCGCACCGGTGATCGCCGGGCGCGACGCCGCACGGCTCGACTCCGTCCTGCCCCGCAGGACCGGGCTCGAGCGCCGTGCGGTGGGGCTGGACGACCCGGGAGCCCTCCGGCGGGCGATCGCCGGGTCCGGCGCGGTGATCAACTGCGCGGGACCGTTCCTGGACACCGCGCTCCCCCTCGCCCGGGCGGCCATGGGGGCCGGCGCGCACTACCTCGACGTCACGGCCGAGCAACCGGCGGTCCAGGCGCTCTACCGCGAGCTCGACGCACCGGCGCGCGCCGCGGGCGTCGTCGTCGTGCCGGCGATGTCCTTCTACGGCGGCCTCGCCGATCTGCTCGTCACGGCCGCGCTCGGCAGCGACCGCGACGCAGACGAGGTCGAGATCGCCGTCGGGCTGGACCGCTGGTGGCCGACCGCAGGGACGCGGATCACCGGGGCCCGGAACACCGCGACGCGACTCGTCATCCGCGACGGAGCGCTCACGGCGCTGGCCGACCCCGCGCCCTCCGGCTCCTGGTCCTACCCGAGCCCCCTCGGCGTGCAGCGCGTGGTCGAGCTTCCGTTCTCCGAGGTGATCGCCATCGAACGGCACCTGCACGTCGGCGACCTGCGCTCGTACCTCAACACCGCACCGCTCGACGACCTGCACGACGAGGCGACCCCGCCGCCGTCCGGCGCGGACGAGGACGGCCGCTCCGCCCAACGCTTCGTGGTCGACGTCGTCGTGCGTCGCGGCCCGGACGCTCGACGGACCGTCGCGACGGGTCGCGACATCTACGCGGTGACCGCGCCGATCGCCGTCGACGGCGCCGTCCGGCTCCTCGAGGGTCGCCACACCGGCCGTGGGGCCTGCGCACCGGGCGAGGCGTTCGACGCCGGCGACGTGCTCGCCGCACTGCGACGCGAGGTCGACGACTTCGAGACCGACGAGGTCGCCTGACGACGTCGGGGGCGTCACCCGTGCACGGCGCGGCTCACCGCGAGAGGGATATCGTCCGGAGACCTCTACGATGCGGACGTGAACGCGGAACCGGACTGGCTCGTCGAGGCGACGACCCACAGCGACGTCGGCCAGCTCGCACGCTCGCACGCCTGGGAGGACACCCCGCTCGGGCCACCGAGCGGCTGGCCGCACGCGCTGCGCCACGCGGTGCGCCTGTGCTTCTCGACACGTTTTCCGGTCATGCTGGTCTGGGGGCCGGAGCTGACCCTGATCTACAACGACGCCTACCGGGACATGCTCGGCACCGACAAGCACCCGAGCGCTCTCGGCGCACCGGTCCGGGAGGTCTGGGCCGAGATCTGGGACGACATCGGCCCCCTGTTCGACTCCGTGCTCACGACGGGGCAGGCGACCTGGAGCCAGGACATGCCGTTGCTCATGCACCGGTCGGGGTTCGACGAGGAGACCTACTTCACCTTCTCCTACAGCCCGCTACGGGATGACGAGGGGAACATCGCGGGGGTGCTCGACATCGCGACGGAGACGACCCACGAGGTCGTCAACCAGCGGCGCCTGGTCACGATCGGGGAGCTGCAGGCCGCCCTGCCGACCACCTTCACGACCCTGCGCGCCTTCGCCGAGCCCCTCGTCGACGTGCTGGCCGGCAGCGCGGACGTGGCGCGGGCGGCGTTCTACGACGTCAGCGCCGCGCGTCCTCGGCCGCTGGTCCACACCGGCGTGGCGCCCGACGCGGCGGAGGTCGCCGCCGTCGTGCGCGGCGCGGCGACGGGGCAGCGCGAGGTCGGCGACGGGCTCGTCGTCAAGCCCTTGCGAGACACCAGCCGCCGCGGCATCGTCGGCGTCATGGTCCTCAGGGCCGCCACGGGTCGGCCCTGGGACGACGACTACGCGCGCTTCCTGACAGGCCTGGCCACCACCACCGGCGCCGCGCTGCGCGACGCCGTACGGCTGCGTACCACCCTGGACACCCTGCGCCAACGTGCCGAGCGCTCCGAGGAGGAGACCGCCCAGGCCCGCGAGCTCGCTCTCGTCCTGCAGCAGGCCGTCATGACGGAACCACCACAGCCCGACGATCTCGAGGTCGCGGTGCACTACCAGCCTGCCGCTCTCGACCGCGACATCGGCGGCGACTGGTACGACGCGTTCATGACGCCCGGCGGCGCCACGACGCTCGTCATCGGCGACGTCGTCGGCCACGACCTCACCGCGGCCGCGACGATGGGGCAGCTGCGCGGGCTCGTCCGCGCGATCGGCTTCGACAGCGACCACCCTCCGGCGCGCCTGCTCGAGCGGGTCGACGCCGCCATCGACGGGCTCGCGCTGGGGCACCAGGCCGTGGCGACCGCGGTCGTCGCGCGCATCGAGCAGAGCCCGGACGAGCGGGCGCGTGGCGTGCGCACGGTGCGGTGGTCCAGCGCGGGGCACCTGCCACCGATCCTCGTCCGTGCCGACGGCGCCGTCGAGGTCCTGACCGTGCGCAACGACCTCCCCCTGGGACTGCGTCCCGGCGCACACCGCCATGACCACACCGTCGAGCTCTGCACCGACGACACGCTCGTCCTGTACACCGACGGGCTCGTCGAACGACGAGACCACAGCCTCCGCGACGACATCGCCGCACTCGCCGAAGCGCTCCACGGAACGCACCAGGCCACGCTCGACGACGTCATCCGGACCGCACTCGTCAGGATGCTCCCCAGCGACGGGGAGGACGACGTCGCGCTCGTGGCGCTGCGCACCGGCCCGCAGCGCCCTGCCACGACCCCAGCAGCCGCCGCGCCCAAGACGACCACGGCGGCCGTCGCCTCCTGACGCATCTCGCAGAACGAGCCGTCGAGCCGCTCCTGCCCCAGCAGCACCGACGGAGCCTGCGGCGAGGTGCGGACGTGCACGAGGGAAGCCGCCGCACCCGTCGTCGACCCACGCATCATGGATGAGGTCGACCAGCACCTCAAACGACCCGCTCCATGCACACGAGGTCGGGGCGCTCGTCCCACGACTCCGTGCCGGCGAAGCCGAACCGCTCGTAGAGGGTGATCGCCCCACGGCGCCAGGACCACACCGACAGACCCACGGAGGTCGCGCCCGCCCTCGGCGCACGCGCGAGGGCGGCCGCGAGCAGACAGGAGGCGACGCCGCCACCGCGGGCGCCGGGGTCGGTCCAGAGACGCTTGAGCTCCGCACGCCCGTCGGCGTCGGGGGCCGTGAGCACGAGACATCCCACAGGGACGCCACCTCGCCACGCCAAGAGCACCTCGTCCCCGGCGAACGCCGCGCCCGGGTCGGCGACCTCGAACCGGTACCGCTCGGGCAGGTCCGCCACCGTGGCCACCGGCGTTCCCTTCTCCTCCTCCGTGCACAGGTGGTAGTCCGCCAGGAGCGCGGCGAGACCTGCTCCGGCGGAGGGGTCACCCCGCCAGCGGACGACGTCGGGCTCGGTTCGGTCGCGCACGACGAGAGCATCGCACGATCCGCGTGACCATCGGTCCTGCCCGCGTTTGCGGCGGTATGCGAAGTCCTGGCCGCCCGTGTCTAGGAGAACCACCCGCGCAGGAGTACCGTCGCCCTCGTCGAGTCTGGACCTGGCTCCTCATCTGTCTCTGAAGAAGCCGGAGCCTCGTCATGCCCTTACCCGACCCTGCCCTCGACCGCTTACCCGTCGGCCGTGCCGGCGAGTCGACCGGCCACTATCGCCTCGATCTGCGCACCTGCCGGTGGTGGTGGTCCGAGCAGACGTACCGCATCCACGGGTTCGAGCCGGGTGACGTCGTCCCCACCACCGCCCTCATCCTGGCGCACAAGCACCCCGAGGACCGTGAGCAGGTGCGTGCGCTCTTCGACGACGCGGTGACCACGGGTTCCGAGTTCCTCAGCACCCACCGCATCACGGACGCCCGTGGTGCCGAGCGGCACGTCGTCCTCACGGGACGCGCGCTGCGCGACTCCCCCGGAGGCGAGCTCACCGAGCTCGGCGGGCTCTTCGTCGACATCACCCCGACCGTCACCTACCGGGCACGCGAGTACGCGCGCCGCGACATCGAGACGGCGGCTCAGGGGCGCGGCCCGATCGAGCAGGCCAAGGGTGTCCTCGTCGCCGCGTTCGGGGTGGGCCCTGACGTGGCTCTCGCACGGCTCAAGCGCACGTCCAGCCTGAAGAACCTGCGGGTGCGCGACCTCGCCCTCGTCGTGGTGGACGAGGCCTCGCGCGGTGGCGAGGCCTGCCGGGAGCGCCTCGACAGCCTGCTCGGCTAGACCCGGCCCCGTCGCCGCCCCGCGGGCGACCCTGCCTCCAGCAGGAAGCCGGCGAGTCCGAGGCCGGTCAGCGCATCGGTCAGTACCGGCTGGACCTCTCTACGGGAACCTGGTGGTGGTCGGCGGAGACGTTCCGGGTGCACGGGTCCGAATCGGGCGAGGTGGTCCCCACGACCACCCTCGTCCTGGGTCACGACCACCCCGACGACCGCGACCAGGTCAACCGGCTCCTGCGCGAGGAGCTGCTGGGCTACGTCGTCGACGTCACCGACGCCGTCGCCGCCCGGGCACACGAACGGGCCTTCCGCGACATCCAGGCGGCGGCCGAAGGGCGCGGAGCGATCGAGCAGGCCGAGGGCGTCCTCATCGCCACCTATGGCGTCGACGAGGACGAGGCGTTCCGGCGGCTCAGGCGCGCCTCGAACGACAAGAACGTGCGCCTGCGCGACCTCGCCCACCTCGTCGTGGGCGAGGCCACGCGAGCGGGGAGCGACTGCAGCCGGCAGGTCGACGCCCTGCTGCACTGACCGCCTGCCGGGCGACCGTCGTCGTGCGCCACGACGGCACCCGGCTTCTCCCCCGTGAGCCGCGCCCCCTCTCGCGTGGGTGGCCCGCGCGACGATCGGCACATGAGCAGCCACACGCACTCCGTCCACCACTCGATCGACTACGTCGAGCTCCCCGTGACCGACCTCGCGGCCGCGCAGGCGTTCTACGGCGCGGCCTTCGGCTGGGAGTTCGTCCCCTACGGCCCGGGGTACGCCGGGATCCGCACGGCCGCGGAGTCGGGCGGGGACGAGGCGGGCGGGCTGCGCCTGGCGGAGGCGGCCGACGTCTCGCGGGGCGGGCCGTTCGTCCTGCTGTTCTCGGAGGACCTCGACGCGACCCTCGCCGCCGTGCAGGGGGCGGGCGGTCAGGTGGTCGAGGGTCCGTACGAGTTCCCCGGGGGCCGACGGTTCCACTTCCTCGACCCGAGCGGCAACGAGCTGGGGGTCTGGGCCACGAGCTGACGGCTGAGCCGAGGCGCTGGCCTCCCTCCGCCGGGCCCGGAGCGCGACGGCGACGACGGCAACCTCTCCCCACGCCTGGTCGCGACGCCGTCGCGTTCCCTATCTTGTGCGTATGCATGGCGGTGGGCCCCTCCTCGGCCGGGTCGACGAACGGCAGCAGCTCAACGCGCTGGTCAGCGGTTTGCGCAACGGTCGCGGCGGCGCGATGGCGGTCCTCGGCGAGCCCGGCATCGGCAAGACGACTCTGGTGGCTGCGACATCGCAGGAGCCCGGTCTCACCGTGCTGCACGTCGACGGATACGAGTCCGAGTCGTCGATGCCCTTCGCCGCGGTCCAGCGGCTCGTGTCCCTGCTGCACGATCATCTCGGCTCGATCCCGGCGAGACAGCGCCAGGCCGTCTCCGTCGCGTCCGGACGGTCCGACGGCCCTGCTCCGGACCGCTTTCTCGTCGGGCTCGGCATGCTGAGCCTGCTCGCAGCGGCGAGCGCGGGACAGCCTGTCGTGTGCGCCGTCGACGACGCCCATCTCGTCGACGCCGAGAGCCTGGACGTCCTGGCCTTCGTCGCGCGGCGACTGGCCGCGGAGCGCGTGGCGATGGTGTTCGCCGGACGCGAGGAGCCTGTGCTCGTCGAGCGGTTGAGGGGGGTCCCGCACCTCGCGCTCACGGGGCTCGACCCCGAGACGGCGGTGCGTCTGCTCAACCGCTCCGTGCACCGTCCGCTCGCACCGCCGGCCGCCTTGGCGATCGCCCGTGCGACGGGTGGCAACCCGCTCGCACTGATCGACCTCGCCGGCGAGTCGCTGGTGCACGAGCTGCCCGACCTGGGCATCTCCGACGAGCCGGTCCCGATCGGACGTCACCTCGAAGAGCACTACGTGCGCCGGGTGCGTCAGGCGGATGCGTCCGTCCAGCGCTGGGTGCTGCTCGCGGCGGCGGACTCGACGGGGAACGTCGACCTGCTGTCCGACGCCGCGCGCGCTCGGCCTGGAGCCTGACGACGCCGACCGCGCGGAGCTCGCGGGGCTCCTCTCCCTGACCCCCGCAGTGCAGTTCCGGCACCCGCTGGTGCGGTCCGCCGTCTACAACGCCGCCTCGGGGCCGGAGCGCCGGCATGCGCACCACGCGCTGGCGCGTGCGGCCGACCGGCTCGGTCTGGTCGAGGCGGAGGCCTGGCACGCGGCCCGTGCGGTCGTCGGGACGGACGAGGCGGTCGCTGATCGGCTCGCCCACACCGCCGACCTCGCCGCGCGACGAGGCGGCCTCGCCTCCCGAGCCAGCATCCTGGCCAGGGCCGCCGAGCTCACACCGCCCGGGCCCGCGCGCGAGGACCGTCAGGCCGCGGCGGCGGAGGCCGCGCTGGCCGCGGGTGCCGCGCACGTCGCCAAGCGCCTGGTCGAGGAGTCCGACCTGTCAGCAGCCGGGCCGGTGGCCCAAGGACGCGTGACGCTCGTGCGCAGCGGGCTCGGCATGTTCGTCGGCGACGCCGACGGCGTGCGGGGAGCGACTGCCGCGGTGCCTGGAGGCGGCCCGCCACTTCCACGGCCACGACGTGGAACGCGAGCAGCACGCTCTGCTGCAGGCGTTCGAGATGAGCTGCACGGCCGAGTTCGCGATGGTCGGCGTCACGCCCGACGAGCTGGGTCGTCGCCTCGTCGCCGGCGCGGAGCTCGCGCCGGGGCCGGCCGGGACCATCCTGCGGGGGCTGGGCGCACTCGTCCTGGAGCCCTACGACCGAGCGGTCGGCCCCGCACGAGGTGCCCTGGACGCGATCCTCGCGCTGCCCGACGACCAGATGATGCGCAGGCACAGCGCCATCGCGTCGCTGGGCACGTTCCTGTGGGACGACGCCGGCCGCGCGGACGCGCTGGGGCGGGCGGCGCGGGCCGCCCGGGACGCCGGCGCGCTCCAGCAGCTCGACAGCATCCTGTGGACGACGGCGATCTCGGAGCTGTGCGGCGGGACGTTGCAGCGTGCCGCCCGCGCCGACGACCTCGTCCGCGAGGTGCGCCGCGCCATGGGCTACGACGCAGAGAACGTCGTGAACGCGGCCGTGCTGGCCTGGAACGGCACCCCGCACGAGGTCGTCCTCGCAGTCGCGCAGGGTGCCCTGGAGACCGGCTTCGGAGGGGTCACGTCCTCGGGCATCGCGGCCCTCGTGGTGCGCGACCTCGCCGACGGCAGCTACCGCGACGCCTACGAACGCCACCTCCCGCTCGTCAGCCGGCCGTTCCTGCACGTGACGCCCAGCCAGTACGGCGACTTCGTCGAGGCAGCCGTGCGCAGCGGGCACGCCCACGAGGCGAACGCCTGCGTCGAGGACCTGGCTCAGCGCGCCGACGCCAACGGGTCACCGTGGTGCCGAGGTATCGCCGAGCGCGCGCTCGCGCTGACGGCGGCCGACGACGGCGCCGAGCCGCACTACCTCGCGTCCATCGACGCGCTCACCTCGACGCGGGCGGAGATGGACCTGGCACGGTCCCACCTGCTCTACGGCGAATGGCTGCGCCGCTCCCGGCGCCGCAGAGACGCAGCCCACCAGCTACGGCTCGCGCTCGGCCACTTCCACGACAGCGGAGCCGAGCTCTTCGTCGCCCGGACCCTCGCCGAGCTGAAGGTGGTCGACGCAGCTGCGCGCGTCGACGGCCGGACGAAGCACCTCGACCTCACGGCGCAGGAGCTCACCGTCGCGCGCCTCGCCGCCGGCGGGCGGACGAACGCCGAGATCGGCGCCAACCTGTTCATCAGCCCGAACACGGTGGACTACCACCTGCGCAAGGTCTTCCAGAAGCTCGGGATCTCCTCCCGGCGCCAGCTCGCCGACCGGATCGCCGACCGCGACACCTGAGGACGCAGTGCGGCGCACCCCGCCCGGGACTACGAGCGGCACGTGGTCCGGCCCTGCGAGGAGCGGGCGAGTCTCGAAGGGCCCGACCCTCACTCCGACCGCGGAGGACCCGATGCCCTACATCACTGCCGACGACGGCGCGCAGATCTTCTACAAGGACTGGGGGACCGAGGGGACCTCCGTCGTCCTGAGCCACGGCTGGCCGCTCAACGCCGACGCCTGGGAGGCGGCGGCGCTGTTCCTCGCCGAGCACGGCCACCGCGCGATCGCCCACGACCGTCGTGGGCACGGCCGGTCCAGCCAGACCTGGCACGGCAACGAGATGGACACCTATGCCGACGACCTCGCCCAGCTCCTCGACGCGCTCGACGTCACCGACGCCACGCTCGTGGGCCACTCCACCGGCGGCGGCGAGATCGCCCGCTACGTCGGGCGGCACGGCACCGCCCGCGTGGCCAGGATGGTGCTCGTCTCGGCCGTCCCGCCCCTGATGCTCAGGACCGACGACAACCCGGACGGACTTCTCCTCGAGGTCTTCGACGGGATACGGGCCGGCGAGCTCGCGAACCGCTCCCAGCTCTACCGGGACCTGGCCGACGGCCCGTTCTTCGGCCACAACCGCAACAACGACGTCCCTCAAGGGTTCCGCGACGCCTTCTGGCTCCAGAGCATGGCGTGCGGCCACCGCGCCGCCTACGAGTGCATCGCCGCGTTCTCCGCGACCGACTTCCGCCCGGACCTCGCCGCGATCGACGTCCCCACCCTCGTCATCCACGGCGACGACGACCAGATCGTCCCGTTCTCCGTCGGCGGCCGCCGCACGGCCGACCTCGTCGACGGGGCCCTCCTCACGGTCTACGAGGGCAGCGGTCACGCCCTGCCCGACACCGACCGTGAGCGGCTGCACGCCGACCTCCTCGCCTTCATCGACGCCTGACCAACCACCGCAAGGAGACGCACCATGAACGACGTCACCCGACCCGACACGGTCGTCCTCGTCCACGGCCTCTGGATGACCCCGCGCAGCTGGGAGCACTGGGTCACCTACTACGAGGGCAAGGGCCTCACCGTCCTGACCCCTGGGTACCCGGGCTTCGAGATCGAGGTCGAGGCGCTGCGGGAGAACCCCCAGGTCATCGCCGACCTCACCGTCCCGGAGACCGTCGACCACCTCGCCGCGATCATCGAGGAGCTCGCCACCCCGCCCATCATCATGGGTCACTCGTTCGGCGGCGTCATGACCCAGCTGCTGCTGGCCAGAGGTCTGGGAGCCGCGGCGGTCGTGATCGACTCCGCACCCACCGAAGGGGTGCACGTGACCCCGGTCTCGCAGGCCCGGTCGCTGTTCCCCGCGCTGCGCAACCCGGCCAACCGTCGGCGCGCGGTCGCGTTCACCCCCGAGGAGTTCCACTACGCGTTCACCAACACCCTCACCGCCGAGGAGTCGCGGCGCGTCTACGACCGCTACGCGATCGCCGCCCCCGGGGCATGGGTGTGGGAGTACGGCCTCTTCGCGAACTTCAAGCCCGGGCCCCAGGAGACCTGGGTCGACTACACCGCGGACCGCGCCCCGCTGCTGTTCATCGCCGGCAGCGAGGACCACATCATGCCTCCGGCCGTCAACCGGTCCAACGCCAAGCACTACCACCGCTCCCCCGCGGTCACGGAGTACGTCGAGCTCGAAGGCAGGGACCACTGGACCTGTGCAGCACCGGGCTGGGAGGCCGTCGCCGACCATGCCCTCGAGTGGGCCCTCGCCCAGTCCTCGGTCCGGAGCAACGTCGGCTGACAGCCGCCACGAACGACCCCCGTCGCCCGGAGCGGACGGCCGACGGGGTCGTTCGTGGATCCATCCCCTGCGTGCCCTCGGTCTTGCCACCGCCTACCCGCACGGGCCAGGAGCATCCCGCGTCCCCGGGCGCTCACCACCTGGCTCGTCGACCGTACGGTGCCGCCGCTCGTGGGCCCGAGGGCCGCTGCTGTGGGACGGCCGGGGCAGAGTAGGGCGGTGAGTACTGACCGCGCACCGTACGCTCCGGTGCTGCGCGCCCGCCCGACGATCGCGCACCTCGACGCGGACGCGTTCTTCGCGGCGGTCGAGCAGCACCAGCGGCCGTCGCTGCGGGGGCGGCCGGTGCTCGTCGGTGGCGTCGGCCCGCGCAGCGTCGTGGCGACCGCGTCGTACGAGGCGCGGCAGTACGGCGCACGGTCGGCGATGCCGATGGAGCAGGCACGGCGGCTGTGCCCTCCGTCGACGGTCGTCGTGGTGCCGCGGTTCGCCGCGTACGCGGCGTACTCCGCCCGGATCATGGCCGCGTTGCGCGAGGTCACCGACCTCGTGGAACCGGTGAGCATCGACGAGGCGTTCGCGGACGTCGCGACCGCCGTCGCGCCGAGCACCGACCTCGACGTGTTCGCCCGGCGGATCCAGGAGCGGGCGCACGAGCTGAGCGGGCTACCGGTCTCCCTCGGGCTCGGCCGGTCCAAGCTCGTCGCCAAGCTCGCCTCGGAGGCGGCCAAGCCCGGTGGCGTCCGGGTCGTCGAGGGAGCCGACGAGGACGCGTTCCTGCTCGACCTGCCCGTGCGGGCGCTGTGGGGCGTCGGCCCGGTCACGGCAGCACGCCTCGACGAGCACGGGGTGCGCACCGTCGCAGACCTGCGCCGCCAACCGGTCGACACCCTGCTCCAGGTGGCCGGCGAGGCAGGCGGCACCAACCTCTACCGGATCGCGCGCGGCTGGGACGACCGGCCGGTGGCGACGGTGCGTGAGCGCAAGTCCGCCGGCGCCGAGCACACCTTCGACGCCGACCTCCACGGCCGCACCGCGGTCGACGCGGCGCTGGACCCCGTGGTCGACGCCGCGCTGGCCCGTCTGGAGCGGCACGCCGTCGCGGCACGCACGGTCGTCGTCAAGGTGCGCCTCGCGTCGTTCACGACCCTCACCCGCTCGGTGACGCTCCCCCGTCCGACGGCCGACGACGGCGCGCTGCGCGACGCCGCGCACCGCGCCCTCCGCCTCGCCGACGTCTCCGAGCCCGTCCGCCTGCTCGGCGTCGCGTTCCACGGGCTCTCCGAGCACGCCCAGCTCATGCTGCCGCTCGGCACCGACGAGCACGAGGCTCGCGCGCCCGCCGCCGCCGAGGCAGCGCCCACGACACCGGCGACTGGCCCGGTCCGGGCGACGGTCGCTCTCCTCGCGCCCGGCCTGGACGTCGAGACCGCGACCGACGGTCGGGGGTGGGTCGTGCGCGTCGGCGACGACGGGCGCGTCGCGGTGCGCTTCGAGACCGCGCAGACCGGGCCCGGCTACCAGCGCTGGATCGACCCCGCCGTCGAGGACCTCGCGCTCGTCGAACCGCTCGGCCCGGACGGTGAGCCTGTGCGGCCCACGGCCTTGGACGACGACGCGTGAACGCGGCGTCGTCCGCCGTAGGCTCGCGACCATGCGCTACCGATACCTCGGCAACTCCGGCCTCAAGATCTCCGAGATCACCTAGGGCAACGGCTCACCCACGGCTGCCAGGTCGAGAACGACGTCGCGACGGCGTGCGTCCACGCGGCCCTCGACGCCGGCATCTCGACCTTCGACACCGCGGATGTCTACGCGAACACGAAGGCCGAGCAGGTCCTCGGCGACGCGCTGAAGGGCCAGCGTCGCGAGTCGCTCGAGATCTTCACCAAGGTCTACTGGCCGACCGGCCCGGGCGGCCCCAACGACACGGGTCTGTCGCGCAAGCACGTCATGGAGTCGATCAACGGCTCCCTGAAGCGCCTCGGCACCGACTACGTCGACCTCTACCAGGCCCACCGGTACGACACGGAGACGCCG
>JAQSXO010000495.1 GCA_029256625.1 Cellulosimicrobium sp.
GCGCGGCGTCGACCTGACCGTGCGCCGCGGCGAGATCTTCGCGCTGCTCGGGCCCAACGGCGCCGGCAAGACCACGACCGTCAACATCCTCACGACCCTGGTGAAGCCGGACGGAGGGAAGGCGTCCGTCGCGGGCGCCGACGTCGTGCGCGACGCGGGCCGGGTGCGCGACGTCATCGCGCTCACCGGGCAGTACGCGTCGGTCGACGAGTTCCAGACCGGCACCGAGAACCTCGTCATGATGGGGAACCTCGCGCACCTGCCGTCCCGCACGGTCCGGGCGCGCGCGGCCGAGCTCCTCGACCGCTTCGACCTCACGGGCGCGGCGGACCGCCGCGTCGGCACCTACTCCGGCGGCATGCGCCGTCGGCTCGACCTCGCGATCAGCCTCGTCGCGGACCCATCCGTGCTCGTCCTGGACGAGCCCACCACCGGCCTCGACCCGGCGTCGCGGTCCCAGCTCTGGGACGTCGTGCGCGGCCTGGCCGCAGACGGGACGACGGTCCTGCTCACGACCCAGTACCTGGAGGAGGCCGACCGCCTCGCCGACTCCATCGCGGTCCTCGACGACGGCCGGGTCGCCGCCCGCGGGACCGCCACCGAGCTCAAGGCGCTCGTCGCGGGCGACCACGTCCGCATCGCGTTCGAGGACCACGCGAGCCTCGCGACCGCCGTCGGGCTCGCCGCCCAGCTCGGACTCGCACCCACCGAGACCGACGACAAGGACCTCTCCCTCACCGCCGCGAGCGCCGACCCGGTGCGCACGATCCGCGACGTCCTCGCCGCGGCCGACACGAACGGTCTCGCCGTGAGCGGGGTCAGCGTCGTCAAGCCGACGCTCGACGACGTCTTCCTCGCCCTGACCTCGAAGGAGTCCGCACGATGACCACCACGGCCACCACCGTTCTGCCGGCTCGACCGGCCCGGCGGGCCCCCGCTCCCCGCACCCGGCAGTCGCCCTCGACCGCGTTGCGCGACGTGCGCACGATGGTCGTGCGGGAGACGCGGCGCCAGCTGCGCAGCGTCGACGGCCTCATCACGGCGTTCGTCCTGCCCGTCATGATCATGCTGGTCTTCGTCGTCATCTTCGGCGGGGCGATCGGCGGGGACGACTACATCGACTACGTCGTGCCCGGCGTGCTCGTCATGTGCCTCGGCTTCGGCTCGGCGACGGCCGCCGTCGGGGTCGCGCAGGACATGACGTCGGGGACGATCGACCGGTTCAAGACGCTGCCGATCTTCGGGCCGTCCGCGCTGTGGGGGCACGTCGTGGCGAGCGTCGTGCGCAACCTCGCGTCCGCCGTCGTCGTCGTGGGCGTCGCGCTCGCCCTCGGCTTCCGGCCCGACGCCGGGCTCGGCGACTGGCTCGGGCTCGTCGCGTTCGCCGTCCTCGCGGTGCTGACCTTCACGTGGCTCAGCGTCGCGCTCGGGCTGGTCCTGAGCGTCGAGGCGTCGCAGTCGGTCAACTTCCTCTTCCTCTTCGTGCCGTACCTCAGCTCGGGCTTCGTCGAGATCGAGACGATGCCGTCGTGGCTGCACGGGTTCGCCGAGAACCAGCCGTTCACGCCGATCATCGAGACGTTCCGCGGGCTCCTCGCGGGGTCGCCCGACGCGACGACGGTCCTCACGGCCGTCGCGTGGCTCGTCGGCTTCCTCGTCGTGAGCTGCGCCGCCGGCTCCGTCCTCTACCGCCGGCGGACCGCCCGCTGACCCCGCCCCCGCCCGGCCGAGCAGGTGGTCCTGGCGCGTCCTGCCGACCGGACACTCCAGGACCACCTGCTCGCGCGACCCGGAACACCTGCTCGGCGGCGGTTCCCCCGGGCGCGGCCCGGTTCGGGGAGGATGATGCCATGACGGACGCACCCGACCTCCCGCCCCGGCTCGCGCTCGCGTGGGGCGTCGCCGAACGTCCCGAGCGCGCGCCCAAGCGCGAGCTGAGCATCGAGCGGATCGTCGAGGCCGCGATCGAGATCGCCGACGCCGACGGGCTCGCCGCGGTCTCCATGGCGAAGGTCGCGCAGAGCCTCGGCTTCACGACGATGTCGCTCTACCGGTACGTGACGAGCAAGGACGACCTGCTGCTCCTCATGCAGGAGGCCGCGCTCGACGTCGAGTACCCGCCCGCGCACGAGCCCGCCGACTGGCGCGCGGAGCTGCGCGAGTGGGCGCAGTTCACCATGGCCGTGTTCGCGTCCCACCCGTGGTTCCTCGACATCCCCGTGACGGGTGCGCCGCTCACACCGAACAACTTGCGCGGCGCCGACAGCGGGCTGCGCGCGCTGCGGTCCACGCCGCTCGACGACGAGGAGAAGATGTCCGTCATCCTCCTCGTGAGCGGGTACGCGCGGAACGCGGCCCGGCTCCAGACCGACCTCGCGCGCGCCGTCGCGACGGTCGACGGCGACGTGACCGTCCAGGGCAGCGCATGGCTCGATGCGCTGCGCGAGCTCGTGGACGAGGTGCGCTTCCCCTACCTGCGCCCGCTCGTGGAGGCGGGGACCTACGCCGGCGAGGGCGACATCGACGACACGGCGTGGGGCCTCGAGCGCGTGCTCGACGGGATCGCGGTCTACGTCGACGCGCGCGCCGCCGGCGCACCCGGCGCAGGGCGGGTCACCTCCGCCTCGGGCGGTGCGTCCGACGACGCGGGCGGCACGGCCCACGGAGCCGGCCCGGGGTCCGACCCGCGCAACGCCGTCGCACCCGTCGAGGTCGCCGTGCACGTCAAGGACCCGAAGGTCAGGAAGGCGACGCTCAAGCGCCGCGACGCCGAGCGCCGCGTCCGCGAGGCGCAGAAGAAGGT
>JAQSXO010000496.1 GCA_029256625.1 Cellulosimicrobium sp.
CCCTCGGCGTAGCGCTCGTGCGCGGAGTGCAGGTCCTTGGCGCCGTCGTACTCGGTGCCCTCGCGGCCACCCCACATGACGAACGTCTTGGCGCCCAGCTCGGCCGTGAGGTCGACGTTGCGCAGCACCTTGCGCAACGCGTAGCGGCGCACACCGCGGTCGTTCGACGTGAGGCCACCGTCCTTGAACACCGGGTGGCTGAACAGGTTGGTCGTCACCATCTCGATGACCAGGCCCGTGTCCTGCGCCGCCTGGCGCACGGAGTCGAGGCGCTTGGTGCGCTCGGCGTCGTCGGCGCCGAACGGCACGACGTCGTCGTCGTGGAACGTGAAGCCCCACGCGCCGAGGTCGGCCAGGCGGCGCACGGACTCGGCCGGGTCGAGCGCGGGACGGCTCGCACTGCCGAACTGGTCCTGCGCGGTCCAGCCCACGGTCCACAGACCGAAGGAGAAGTTGATGTCCTGGGTGGTCTCGTCGGCCACGGTGGGTCTCCTCGTCGAGAGGGCCGCGACGCGATCCTCGCGCCGACGGCCTATTTTTGTCTTACGGCTGAACTTATCCGCCCGAGTCGGTAAGGTCAAGACCGTGAACCGCAGCGTCGCGACCCGCACGGGTCCCCCAGCAGCCCGGCAGGCCACGCTGCGCGAGCACAACCTCGCCCTCGTCGCCCGCGCGGTCTTCGAGTCCGCGCAGCCGTGCTCGCGCGCCGCCATCGCCGCCGCGAGCGGTCTCACGCGCGCGACCGTGTCGACTCTCGTGGACCGGCTCGTCGCCGCGGCCATCGTCGCGGAGCTGCCGCCCGCGACCCCGCAGCGCGCCGGACGGCCCGCGGTCCCCCTCGCGCCCGCGCCACGCTCCCTCGTCGGGCTCGGCCTCGAGGTGAACGTCGACTATCTCGGTGGCCGCGTGCTCGACCTCACCGGCGCCGTCGTCGCCGAGCACGTCGACCCCGACGACCTGCACGACAGCGACCCCGCCGAGGTGCTCGCCCGGCTCGGACGCATCGCGCAGGACCTCCTCGCGACCGTCCGCGCCGACGGCATGACGGTCGCGGGAGCGCGCCTCGCCCTCCCCGGCCTCGTCGACACGCGCGCCGGGCGGCTCGAGGTCGCGCCCAACCTGGGCTGGTCCCACCTCGACCCCGTCCGCCTCCTGGGCCTCGGCCCGGACGTCCCCGTCGAGATCGGCAACGAGGCCAAGCTCGCCGCGCTCGCCCAGGCGAGCCGCGGCGTCGTGCCCGACGACGCGTCGGACCCTGCGCCGTCGACCTACCTCTACGTGTCGGGGGACGTCGGCATCGGGTCCGCGATCGTCGTCGACCGCCGGCTCTTCCACGGCCGCCACGGCTGGACCGGCGAGGTCGGTCACGTCGTCGTGGACCCGCGCGGCCCACGCTGCCGCTGCGGCGCGACCGGCTGCCTCGAGCAGTACGCGGGCAAGGACGCGCTTCTGCGCGGGGCGGGCCTGCCGGTCGACGCCCCCACCGAGACGCTCGTGGCGGCGCTCGACGCCGCGGAGCCCGCCGCGCTCGCCGTCGTCGAGCGGGCCGGGACCGCGCTCGGCAGCGCGCTCGCCGACTACGTCAACCTCGTCGACATCGACACCGTCCTGCTCGGCGGCATCTACCCCGCTCTCCTGCCGTACCTGCGCGCCGCGGCCGAGGCCGAGCTCCGCGCCCGCGTCCTCGCCGCGCCGTGGACCGACGTCGTGCTGCTCCCCGCCCCGGTCGGCGACCACGCGGCCCTCACCGGCGGCGCGCGCGAGGTCCTGCGCGGCGTCGTCGAGGACCCGAGTGCCTGGGTCGCCGAGGACTAACCACCGCCGAGGCAGAGCCCTGGTCCGCCGAAGCGGAGGCCAGGTCTGCCGAGGTAGAGGCCTGGTCCGCCGAGGTAGAGCCCTGGTCCGCCGAGGTAGAGGCGGGTCACAAGCCCGCGAGGTCGGGTCCGCGGGGTGCCCCGCACAGCCCCGGCGAGGTAGAGGCCTGGTCCCGCGAAGTAGGGCCTGGTCCCGCGAAGTAGAGGCCTGGTCCCATGACGTAGAGGCCCGGCCCCCCGAGGTAGAGGCGTGGTTGCGGGGGGGCAGAAGCGTGGTCGCGCGAGATCGAGGCGCGTCCGCCACGAGGTCGTTGCCGCGAGAGACCGACCGTCGGCCGGTAGCCCGTGGCGGCCGCGCGCGCTCGACCAGGAGGTCCTGGCGGCACGGGCAGGCCGATCTGGTCCGTGAGGAGCTGTGGACGAGCCGAGAGGACTTGCTCGGCGACCGGGCGGGCAGTCGGCCGTGGTGAGCGCAGACCAGGGTGGGTCGAAGCCAGGGCGGGGTGGGTGGTGGTGCCGCGTCGTGGCGGGCCTGGCGGGAGCGACGCGAGGAAGCAACCACACGCCGTCGCACACGGTGACCACGCCTCTACCTCGGGTGACCACACCTCTACCCCGGCAGACCAGACCTCTACCTCGCGCGACCAGGGCTCTACCTCGGCAGACCAGGGTTCTACCTCGGCAGACCTGGGCTCTAACTCAGGGGCGGGGCGGTGCTCGCGCGCTCGACGAGGCGGGTCGGGACCAGGCGGGTGCCGGTCTCGTAGACGCCCTCGCGGACCTGTCGGAGCACCTGCTCGACGAGCCGGCGCCCGACCTCGGCGAAGTCCTGGTGGACCGTCGTGAGCGGGGGCAGGAACTCGCTGGACTCGGGCAGGTCGTCGAACCCGACGACGCTCACGTCCTGCGGCACGCGCCGGCCCGCGTCGTGCAGCGCGCGCACGAGCCCGAGGGCCATCTGGTCGTTCGCGGCGAACACGGCCGTCACGTCGTCGCGCCGCGCGAGGCGCAGGCCGGCCTCGTAGCCGGACGACGGCGACCAGTCGCCCCGCTCGATCGGCGGCACCTCGCGACCGGCCTCCTCGAGCGTGGCGCGCCAGGCGGAGGTGCGGCGCTCGGCCGCGAACGAGAGCGCGGGGCCGGCGAGGTGGTGCACCGTCTCGTGGCCGAGGTCGAGCAGGTGCTGCACGGCCTGGCGCGTGCCGTCGGCCTGGTCGGTGTCCACGACGGCGTAGCTCTCGCCGGCGTCGGAGTCCGCGACGACGACCTGGACGCCGGGCGGCAGGCTGACCCGTGCGACGTCGAGGAGGTGGACCTCCATGAGCAGGATGATCGCGTCGACGGCGAGCTCGCCCAGGCGCGTGAACGCGCCGTGCACGCCGTCCTGCGTGGGCGCGGCGACGGGGATGACGGTGATGGCGTAGCCCTCTGCCGCGGCGGACGTCGCGATGGCCTCGAGCGTGCGGACGTTGCCCGTGGTCGCGAGCGAGAAGAGGATCACGCCGATGGTGCGGAAGGAGCCGCTCTTGAGCGCGCGGGCGGCACTGTTGGGGCGGTAGCCGAGCTCGGTCATGGCCTCGAGGACGCGCGAGCGCGTCGCCTCGACGACGCCCGGGTGCCCGTTGGAGACGCGGGAGACGGTCTGCGCGGAGACCCCGGCGACGCGCGCGACGTCGGCCATCGAGACGCGCCGTGCCGTGCGGACGGCAGCTCCCCCGGTGCGCGTCAGGGCGGGGGTCTCGTCGTCGAGCCCGTCGGTCATGGCGTCCTCGTCCTCGTGGTGTCGGCACAGTACCTGGGCCGGACCGGCGTCGTGGCCGGTCACGGACCAGCGTAGGCGATGTTTGCGTAAACACCGAACCTCGTGCCATGCTCATGTTTACGCAAACAACGGCGACGACCGACGTCGCCGTCCCCCGATGACGAGGACCCCCAGCATGACGACGACGTCCCCACCCGTGGCAGGGCACCGGCCACCGGTCGGCGCTCCTTCGTCCCTCCCGGCCCGGCGCCGACGGCGCTCGTGGACCGGATGGGGCTTCGTGGGTCCGTTCATGGCGGTCTTCGCGCTCGTGTTCCTCGCGCCGATCGCCTACTCGATCTACCTGAGCCTGTTCCGGACCCAGATGGTCGGCGGCACCCAGTTCGTCGGGTTCGAGAACTACGCGCGCGCCTTCTCCGACCCGCAGTTCTGGTCGGGCGTGTCGCGCGTCGGGCTGTTCCTCGTGGTCCAGGTGCCGATCATGCTCGGCATCGCCCTGCTCGTCGCCCTCGCGATCGACTCGGGCCGGCTCTACGGCCGCAACTTCTTCCGGATCTCGATCTTCCTCCCCTACGCCGTCCCGGCCGTGGTCGCGACGCTCATGTGGGGGTTCATGTACGGGACGCGGTTCGGCCTCGTCGCGAACATCAACGACGCGCTGGGGACGTCGATCGCCAACCCGCTGTCCCCGGACTGGGTGCTGCTGTCGATCGGCAACATCGTGACCTGGGAGTTCGTGGGCTACAACATGCTCATCTTCTACTCGGCGCTGCGCGTCGTCCCCACGTCGCTGTACGAGGCGGCCGAGCTCGACGGCGCGTCCCAGTGGCAGGTCGTGCGGGCCATCAAGATCCCCGCGATCCGCGGCTCGCTGGTCATCGCCACGATCTTCTCGATCATCGGCTCGTTCCAGCTCTTCAACGAGCCGAGCATCCTGCAGAGCCTCGCGCCGAACGCCATCACGACGTACTTCACCCCGAACCTGTACGCGTACTCGCTGTCGTTCTCCGGCCAGCAGTACAACTACTCGGCGACCGTCGCCATCATCATGGGCGTCCTCACGATGATCGTGGCCTACGTCGTCCAGCTGCGCGGCATGCGCAAGGAGGCCTGACGATGACCGCCACGACCCCCTCGACCCCGGCGGTCCCCGCCCCCCGCACGACGACGCGCACCCCGACGCGCAAGCCCGTCCGCCTGCGCTCGCGCGCCCCGCACAGCGTGGCCCGCCCGCGCCGCAGCGTCCTCATGACCGTCCTCACCGGGATCGTCCTGCTCTACGCGCTCGTGCCGCTGTTCTGGCTCGTCGTCAACGCGTCGAAGACCCAGTCGAGCCTGTTCAGCTCGTTCGGCCTGTGGTTCAGCGGCGACTTCGCGCTGTTCGACAACATCGCGCGCACGCTCACCTACGACGGCGGCATCTTCGGCCGCTGGTTCGCCAACACGGTGCTGTACGTCGTGCTCGGCGCCGGCGGCGCGACCTTCCTCGCCGTGCTCGGCGGCTACGCGCTCGCCAAGTTCGACTTCCCGGGCAAGCGCGGCGTGTTCGCGACCGTCATCGGCGCGGT
>JAQSXO010000497.1 GCA_029256625.1 Cellulosimicrobium sp.
CGCAGGTCGAGCGCGACCTCGCCACGCAGTCCGTGCGCCTTGCCGACGCGCGCGACGGTCAGCTCCATGGTCGTCACTCCTCCGGTGGTCCTGGTCGGGGCCGGTGCCGGGTCGGCACCTGTTCAGGCGGGGTACAGGAAGGCCCGGCCCGCCGGTCGGCGGGCCGGGCCTTGCCCGTGGCCCCTCGCGGGGCACGTCGGTGCGGGCCTCAGCGGCGGTCGACGTCCACGACGTCGACGCGGACGGGCCCGTCGGTCGCGAGCGCGCCGATCACCGTGCGCAGGGCACGGGCGGTGCGACCGCCGCGACCGATCACGCGGCCGAGGTCGTCCGGGTGCACCCGGACCTCGAGCAGGTCACCGCGACGCAGCGTCTTCGTGCTCACCCGGACGTCGTCCGGGTTGTCCACGATGCCGCGCACGAGGTGCTCGAGCGCCTCCGCGATCATCAGGCCTGCTCGTCGGCAGCGGCCTCGTCGGCCGTGTCGGCGGGCTCCTCGGCCGGAGCCTCGGTCTTCTTCTCCGCGGCCTTGGCCTTGACCTTCTCCGCGTCGGCGGCCGCAGCCTCGATGGCGGCGGTCGGGTCGACCTTCTCGCCCTTGACCTTGAGCGTGCCCTCGGCGCCGGGCAGGCCCTTGAACTTCTGCCAGTCGCCCGTGATCTTGAGGAGCGCGAGCACCTGCTCGCTCGGCTGCGCGCCGACGCCGAGCCAGTACTGCGCGCGGTCCGAGGTGATCTCGATGAACGAGGGCTCCTCGGTCGGGTGGTACTTGCCGATCTCCTCGATCACGCGACCGTCGCGCTTGGTGCGCGAGTCGGCGACGACGACACGGTAGTACGGCGCACGGATCTTGCCGAGACGCTTCAGACGAATCTTGACGGCCACTGTGGTGGTCTCTCCTGGTTCTGTTCGGGCGAACCCGCACCCGTCCCGTGGGGACAGGACGAGGAAGGGGTTCAGGACACGGCACGCGCCGGAGAGAGGGGCCGGGGCACGCCGAGTACCGGGACATTGTGCCAGACCGGACCGGCCTGGACCAACCTGCGGCGAGCGCTCAGCCGGCCTCGGGCGCCACGATCTCGCCGCGCAGCACCACCGCCGTCGGGGCCCGCAGGACTCCGACGTCTCGGCGCGGGTCCTGCGGGTACACCACGAAGTCCGCGGACGCGCCCTCGACGAGCGACGTGTAGCCGAGGTACTCCCTGCCCTGCCAGCTCGCCGCCGCGACGACCGCCGCGTCGGGGATGCCGGCGGCGACGAGCTCGGCGCACTCGTCCGCGAGACGGCCGTGACCGATCGTCCCGCCCGCGTCCGTCCCCACGAGGATCTGGATGCCCGCCTCGTACAGCGCCCTGGCCTGCTCGTACCGCCGCTCGTGCAGCCGCCGCATGCGCGCCGCGAACACCGGGTACTTCTCGTCGGCCTGCCGGGCGATCGCCTCGAACTGCCCGACCTGCAGCAGCGTGGGCGTGACCGCGACCCCGCGCTCGGAGATCTCGTACATCAGGTCGGGGTCGATCCCCGTGCCGTGCTCGATGCCGTCGACGCCGGCGGCGAGCAGGGACGGGATCACCTCCTCGGAGAACGCGTGCACGGTGACGCGCGCGGCCTCCGCGTGCGCGGCGGCGACGGCCTCCGCGAGCACGTCGTCGGGCCACAGCGGCCGCAGGTCACCCTCCGCCCCGAGGTCGCGGTCGATCCAGTCCCCCACGATCTTCACCCAGCCGTCGCCCTGGCGTGCCTCGCGGCGCACGGCCTCGGGGAGCTGCGCGACGTCGTCGAGCTCGAGCCCGTAGTGCCGCAGGTAGCGCTTGGGGCGCGCGAGGTGGCGACCGGCCCGCACGAGCCGCGGCAGGTCGCGCCGGCCGTGCACCCATCGCGTGTTGAGCGGCGAGCCGGCGTCGCGCACGAGGAGGACGCCGCTGTCGCGGTCCGTGACGGCCTGGTCCTGCGCCGTCGCGGCGTCGACCGCACCCTGGGCACCCAGGCCGACGTGGCAGTGCACGTCGACGAGGCCGGGCAGCGCCCAGCCCTCGAGCTCGACCATGTTGGTGCCCTGGGCGGACGGCCGGGTGAGGCTGATCCGCCCGTCCTTGACCCACAGGTCGCCCACCTCGCGGTCGTCGCCGACGATGACGTGGCCGCGGACGTGCAGCGTGGGGCCTTCCAGCGCGGACATGCGGCTCCTGGGTGAGGACGGTCAGGACGGCGGCCCGGTTCGCGGGCACGGCGCGGCACCGGGCGGGTGCCACGGACATAACCTAGCGCCCGGGCGGCTGCGGGACGCACCCGGGGCACGGCCTGGCGCCGCCGGACCGGCGGCGAGGGGTCAGCGGCCGAGCAGCTTCTCGAACCCGGGCGGGAGCTGGAGGTCGTCGGGCGTCGTCCGGGCCGGCTCGGCAGGGCTGCCGACGCCGAACGCCGACCCGGCGGGCGCGGACGGTCCGGTGGTCTCCCCCGCCGCCCTCGCGGCGGCCGCGCGCTCCTGCGCGGCGCGCTTCGCCGGGTTGCCCGACCTGCCCTTGACCTTGCGCTGCGGCGCCTGGCGTCCGCGAGCCTTCTTGCCACCCATGCCGGGCAGGTTGCCCATGCCGGGCATCCCCGGCATGCCGCCGCCGCGGCTCATCTGCCGCATCATCTTCTGCGCCCCGGCGAACCGCTCGAGGAGCTGGTTGACGTCGCTGGTCGTCACGCCGGACCCGCGCGCGATGCGCGCGCGGCGCGACCCGTTGATGATCTTCGGGTTGTCGCGCTCCGCGGGGGTCATCGAGCGGATGATCGCCTCGATCCGGTCGACCTCG
>JAQSXO010000038.1 GCA_029256625.1 Cellulosimicrobium sp.
GCCGCGGATGTTGCGGGACATGAGGACCTGGCGGCGCAGGAAGTCGACGTCCGCGGTCGCCGGGACGATCGGCATGCCCTTGTGGTTCGGGGCGAACGCCCCCCCGAGCAGGATGCCGAAGACCGCGAGCTGCACGGCCAGGAACACCGCCGCGAGGGTCGGGGGGAGCAGGAGGCCCAGCGCCACCAGGTAGAGCGCGAGCCGCCCGAGCAGGACCGGGACCTCCACGCCCCGGTGCGGCACGGGCCGGCGGCCGAGCACCCGGCGCACGCTCGCGACGTGCAGGTTGAGGCCCTCCAGGGCGAGCAGGGGAAAGAAGTACCAGCCCTGCCGATGTGCCAGCCACCCTCGCCAGCCGTGCCGGCTCGCCATGACGGCGGGCGTGAACGCGATCACGCCCGGTGAAATGTCGGGGTCCTGGCCCTCCTGGTTCGGGGCGGAATGGTGAGCGTCGTGCTTTCCGGTCCACCAGGCATGGCTGAGCCCGACGAGCGCGTTCGCGATGATGCGAGCGGTCCAGTCGTTCCAGGCCCGCGACCGGAACACCTGCCGATGCGAGCTGTCGTGACCCAGGAACGCGAGCTGGGCAAGAACGAGAGCGAGCACCACGGCCAGCAGGAGCTGCCACCAGGAGTCACCCACCAGGACAATCCCCGCCCAGACGGCACCGAACGCTGCGACCGTCAGGACGAGCCGGGTCCAGTAGTAGCCGTACCGCCGACGCAGCAGACCCGACTCGCGCACGATCTTCGCCAGCACCGAGTAGTCCCGAGCCGTCGATCGGGCCGCAGACCGCACGCGGCCCGTCAACGCCAGGGGCTGCTGCGCCTCACTCGAAGCGGACACGGTCGGCCTCGGCCTTCACGCTCGCCGTGCGCAGCACCTCGGCCGCGCGCCACTCGGCCAGCTCGTCGGCCTTGCGCGTCCGCTCGTTCGTGATCGTCTCCTCGACGTCACGCAGAACCGTCGCGATCTCGTGGGCCAGCCCGCCCGAGAGCATGGCGAGGTTCGTGTTCTCGACGAGCAGGCGCCGGTCCTCCACCCGCAGGACGATCCCCGGATACCCGTGGTCGGCGAGCAGCGCGGTGACGGCGGGCAGCTCGAGCAACGCTTGCTCCGGGCCCGACACGCGGCGGGAGAACACGGCGGTCACGGTGTAGAGGGGAGGCTCCGCGTCGGTGCCGAGCTCGCGCGGCAGCGCAGTGTCCAGGACGCCCCGCAGCTGCAGTGCGGTGTCCTGCACCCGGCCGAAGGACGTAGCAGTAGGGGTGGTGGTGCTCATGGTGACGTCCGATGCTCGGAACCGGCGGGCCGGCTCGCATCCGCTGCCGTCGCGGCAGTCGGGGAGGCGTCAGGCGCCCCACTCAAGGAGATCGGTGCGTCCTCCAGGTCGGGTTCATAACCCCCGTCGTCGTCCCATCGCGCGCCCGAGGTGTCCTCGTCCGGGGCATCCATCTCGCCCGGCGTCCGAGAGCCATCTCGATCGGCGTCACGTGGGCCGATCCGGCGATCAACCACACTTCGACACTACACCGGCAAGGGTTGCTCGCAGCGTGCGCCAGGGTCGTCGAGCAGCGGGTGGGAGGATGGGCCGATGGCGCTGACCGAGTTCCTGCTCGCCCGGATCGACGAGGACGAAGCAGCGTGCGCGAGCCTCGAGGACGAGTCGGGACCACCGACGCCGTGGTCACGGTCGCGGCTGCTGACCGAGTGCGCGGTGAAACGGCGCATCATCACCCTCGCGTACGAGGCCACCGGGTACGACATGACCGCCGACCTCGAGCGGGACAGCAACGACCGCGCCGAGAGCGGCATCGCCTTCGTCGGCGACCGCATCCTGCGGGCACTCGCCACGCCCTACGCCCAGCACCCGGACTTCGACCCTGCCTGGCGCACCTGACGACTCACCCACCGACCCCGACCCCCTTCGCGTGGCGAGCGGGCCCCGCACGGCGCATCGTCGGTAGCGCGGCCACGTGTCGCGGGGAATGCCGGTCGTGAAGAAGCCCGCTACCGGCGTGCCTCCCGACCCGGACGACGTACCGCGACCGCCAAGGGTCGAGAAGACAAGCCGAGAGCGTGGTCCGCCATGACCGTCATCGAGAAGTGGATCACCGTCGACTGCCCAGGCTGCGGCGGCCCCGCTCGCGCCCGCGTGCTGCACATCGTCGCCTGGGGCTCGATCCCGGGAACCCGGATCCCGCACCGGGTCAGCATCCTGTGCCAGTACCACTGCTCGGTCACGCGTGACGAGGCAGCATCGGCCGTGCTGGTCTGCCCCGAGTGTCGGTCGCACGTCGCCTAGATCTCCCCGCAGCCGGGCGCTGGTGAGGTCGAGAGCGCGGGGGTGCGATCCTGTCGCGCCGCTCAGTGCTGGCCGCCACAGACCAGGTCCATACGGACATACAGGTAGCAGTACGTATCGCGTTGGTGCGAATTCATCGTTCTGGGGGGTAGGCAGCCCAGATGGTGCCAGCGTCGCGCGCGTGGCGTTCGGTGGTGGTGTAGGCGTAGCCGAGGGTGTCTGCGGCGATGGCTGGTGGCATGTCGAGGACGAGTTGTCGTAGGGCTGCGTTGCGTGCGCCGCGGAGGTCGATGCCGGCGCCGCGGAGTTTGCCCATGAGGTAGTTCGGGTCCAGGGGACGTGCGGGGCGGTAGCCGACGAAGATCCAGGGTGAGTTCTTACCGGTCGTGGTGTGGGTGTTGGGGCGGTCGGCGAGGTGCTCGCGGGCGAGGGCTGCGACGGGGCCGGGCAGGATGGCGGGGTCGTCGCCGAAGGTGATGGTGGGCGGGTCCGCTTCGAGGTCGACGTCGCCGGTGGTGAGCTGGGTGATGCGGGCGATGGGCTGGGCGTAGAGGAGCAGCAGGACGGCTGCGAGGCGGACCGTGGTCGACCTGGTGGTGTCGTGCAGGTCCCGGGCGAGCAGGGTGAGGCGTTCGTCCTGGGTCAGCACGGGCGCGGTCTTGGCGAGGCGGCGGGGAAAGTCCAGGTCGGGCATGTGGTGGTTGCGGATCGCCCAGTGGGCGAAGTTGCGCGCGACGTATCGGGTGCTGGGGCCGGGCGCGAGCCAGGTATCGATGTGACCTTGCGTCGCTTCGGGCAGGGTCGCGCCGTGGTCGGCGAGGTGGGCGAGGAACTGTGCGGCGACGGTGATCTCCTGCTTGGCGCTGTTCGCCGCGCCCGGCTTGAGGGTTCCGGTGTTGGCTCGCTGGCGCATGCGTCGCAGGTGGTGCCAGGTCGCGAAGCGTTCCAGGAGCTGGGTGTGCTCGGGCGGGTAGGCAGGGAGCCGGGTCGCGAGCCAGCGTTCGAACGTGGCGATCGTGGTGTCGCGTTCGGGCAGGATGTGCAGCTGCGTCAGGAGCGCGTCGAGGTGGTTCGCGGTCGCGCGGACGGGCTCGGCGTCCAGGCTGGCGTGCGACAAGGCCGTGGTGCCGTCGGCGAGGGCTCGCAGGATGCGTGTCACGTCGGGGTTGCGCAGCCAGATGAAGGCGTTGCGGGGCCGGTCCTGGGAGCACAGGGCGTCGATCAGCGGGACGAGCTCGGTACGGGGTTGTCCGGTGCCGTCGTCGAGCAGGGTGGTGAGGTCGTCACGCAGGACGCAGCGTGCGCACTGGTGGTCGCGGCGGTGCTCGTCCTCGGCGCCGCACCGGGTGCAGGTGAAGTCGTAGTCGATGCCGGCGCAGGGCGCGCAGACGGGATCGCCATCGCGCAGGCCGGGCAGAAGGCGTTCGGTGTGGCAGGCGGGGCAGGTTCCGTGGTGGCGGGTGGCACGTTGGAAGCAGCGGCGGCAGACGAACCCTTCGGGCCAGCGCATCCCTCGAGGAGAGCCGGTGCGCTGGCAGCGTGCGCACTCAGGCATCGGGGCGTATCCGTGCCCGGCGTGGGCGTCCGACGGCGGCCATGTCGAGCACGGGCGCGCCGACGGCGACCTGTTCGGTGCGGGTCTGGACGTCGGTGGGGATGAGGTCGGCGGGGGTGCACTCGAGGATGTCGCACAGTGCGGCCAGGACGGTGAGGTTGAGCCGTTCGGGGGTCTGGGTGACCAGGCGGTGCACCTGGGACGCGGAGAGTTCGATGCCGCGCTCGGTCAGCAGCGGCACGAGTGCGGTGGTGGTGAACAGGCCGTGGGCGGCCATGAGCTCGCGCAGGCGCCAGCGGTAGGTCGGCACGCGGGTCATCGTTCCTCCAGGGTCGAGGGCAGCTGGTCCAGTGTCTTGGTCAGCGCCCTGGTCAGGGTACGAGTGCGGAAGTCCGAGGAGACGCAGGTGTAGAGCGAGGTCGTGGAGGCGTGCTCGTGCCCGACCTGCTGCTGCACGAACAGAGCGTCGAAGCCCGACTCGATCAGGTGGGTCACGTACGACCGGCGCAGGGAGTGCATGTCCAGCCCGTCGGACAGGCCCAGTTCGCGACGGTAGCGGGCGAAAGTGCGGTTCAGCCCGGACAAGCCGATGCGTTCGCCGCGCTCGGACGGGAACAGCGCCCGGTCCCGCGGACCGGGGCGGTATGCGGGGCGGATCTCGTGGATCCACTCGGCCAGTACCTCGCTCGTCAAGTCCCACACCGTCAGCACGCTGCGCCGCTTGGGCGGGGCGCCGCGCATCGCCTTGCCGTGCCGGACATAGGCCACACCGAACGCCCCGAAGCCGGGGCCGTGCGGGTTCGCCCCGAAATCGGTGACGTCGAGCATCCGGACCTCGTTGCGTCGCAGACCGTAGGAGTAGGCGATCTTGAACACGACCGCGTCCCGGTAGGCAGCGAGCCACCCCTTGCGGCCCAGCGTCTGGGCGCGCAGCACCTGCTCGTCCGCGTGGTCCAGGAAGTCCTGCAGCTCGGCGTGGGTGAACGCGCGCTTGGTAGGCCGCGACTCGTTCGCCTGCACGTGTGCCACCGCGTTCGCCTCGGTCACGACCTGCACCGGGTGCGTCCCGAACCGCGCCTCGCACTCTGCCGCCCAGCCGTAGGCCGGGTCGGTGACGTACCAGCAGAACTGGCGCAGAGCACCCTGCACCGACCGCAGCGTCGAGTGCGCCACCCGGCGGTGTACCCGCAAGTCCGTGAACCACTCATCCGCCAGCACCATCGTCCACACCCACGGCCACTCGTTGCAGTACCCCTGAAATCGGCGCACCACCTGCTCACGCGCCGAGATCGTCGAGAACGCCAACCCACGCGCCAGCTGCTGCGACCGCCACCCGTCCAGCATCGCCTCGAACGTCGTCAACGCCGGATCGCGCACCACACGACCGGCCACTACCGGCAGCACGACGACGTTCCCACCCGGCCCCATCCGACCTCCACGACTCGCACCTGTCGCGAGATACTCGCATCAGATGCGATGAGAGGCAAGAGTCTGCAGGTCACAGGGTTGCGCGCCGCACACTCTGCCAACCCATCTGTGCGCCGTGCGACCCCATCGCGATGCGCGAGTCGTGCCGTTGCCGCAAGTCAAGCGGCAGAATTGGGCCTCGCGACCGGGGAAGTCCCAGCAGGGAAGAATGTCGCATCTGATGCGATACGCACTGCTTAATGTGACATAAGCGAGCCTGTCGGCACGTTGCTGGGACAGGGCGTGCCGTGCATCGGCAATGCCTCGATCCTGCTGGCCACTCCGGCCCTCGACAGCATGCGCTGACAGTCGTCGACATCGGCGCTACTGATGTGAGACGACCGTGCGTGGTCGTATGGCCTGCTCCGCCACTTCCTCTGGGCACGTCACGGAGGCGGAGTGTGCCGCGCTGCAAGACTCATGACTCGGGCCCTTCCTCATGCTCCGGGGGTGGCTGTGAGGTGGGTCGCAAAGTGGCTCGATGCACCGAGAAGTCGCAAGGTCATCCCCTCAACGTGCGAGTGGGGGGAGTGGAGCCGTGGTCTCGAGGTGGTGTTGGCCGGGGCTGCGGGTGGCTGATTCGCGCCATGCGAACCGTGTCCAGGGGCGGGTCAGACCGAGGGTGTAGCCCGACGATGGGTTTTCGTGTGGTTCACGGTCGTCGCCGCCCATGATGCGATCGACGGGATCGCACACCGTGTGCCCGCGAGGTTCCCTCCGGAATGCGCGTTGCTGGTGCAAACGCCCAGCTCAGAGGGCTGGTTGGGGAGATCTGACGTCGGTGGGCACACGAGAGGCGCACCGGGTGGACACACGAGAACGGCCTCCGAACTGCGTTTTCGCAGGTCAGAGGCCGTTTCTACAGTGTCCGGAGGGGGACTTGAACCCCCACGCCCGATAAAGGGCACTAGCACCTCAAGCTAGCGCGTCTGCCATTCCGCCACCCGGACGAGTGGACCTTCCCGGCGTTTCCGCCGTTCCGGTGCGGGGAAAAACATAGCACGGTTCGGGCGCCGTCCTCACATCGCGGTCGCCGGTCGGCACCGGGCCGGGTTCGGGACGACGGGCTCGGGTGCGGCGTCCGGCGGAGGGGGACGACCTGGGGCACACTGGGCGGGTTGGTGGCCACGACCGGGCGGAGGCACGTGTGACGGACGAGCAGCGGCCTGCGGCAGCGACGCCCACCCCACGCCCGGGCTCCGGCTCGGACCGCGCGGCGGCCTCGGTGAAGCACCTCGCGGGGGCGTCGAGCGCGGCGCGGAAGGTCGCGGGGGCGCGACGCAACCCGTCGGTGGTCGGGTACGACGAGTCGGTGCCGGCGTGGTTGCGCACGACCGCGGGCTGGTCGTGGCGCCTGCTCATGATCGTCGCGGCCGTCGCGCTCATCTTCTTCGCGACGGCGCAGGTGCAGCTCGTCTTCGTGGCGGTCTTCCTGGCGCTCGTCATCACGTCGGTCCTGCGACCCGTGACCGACTTCTACGCCAAGGTCATGCCGCGGGGACTCGCCACAGGACTGGCCATCCTCACGGCGCTGCTCTTCATCGCAGGCCTGCTGACCTACGTCATCACGTCGGTCGCCGGGCAGTGGCAGAGCCTCGCCGAACAGTTCGACCAGGGCATCGAGCAGATCTTCGACTTCCTCGAGAACGGCCCGCTGCCGGTGACGATCACGGCGGACGACGTCAACGGGTGGATCGACAACGGCCGGCAGTGGCTGACCGAGCACGGCGGGGACATCGCGAGCCAGGCGGCCGCGAGCGCCGGGTCCGTGTTCGAGGCCTTCGCGGCGATCGCGCTCGCGATCTTCTGCACGGTGTTCTTCCTCGCCAAGGGCAAGGACATGTGGACGTGGTTCCTCAACCAGCTCCCGTCGCGTTCGCGCGACAGCTGGAAGATCGCGGGCGGCGCCGGCTGGTACACCTTCTCGGGCTACGCGCGGGGCACCGTCATCATCGCCCTGGTCGACGGCATCCTCGCGGGGATCTTCCTCGGGATCCTGGGCGTGCCGCTCGCCGCGCCGCTCGCGGTGCTCGTCTTCATCGGGGCGTTCATCCCCATCATCGGCGCACCGCTCGCCATGATCATCGCGGCCATCGTCGCGCTCGCGGCCAAGGGCATCGTCATCGCGCTCATCGTGACGATCGGCATCGCGCTCATCGGGCAGTTCGAGGGCCACATCCTCCAGCCGCTCGTCATGGGCAAGCAGGTCTCGCTGCACCCGGTCGTCGTCGCGATCGCGGTGACCGCGGGGACCCTCCTCGCGGGGATCCTGGGCGCCGTCGTCTCGGTGCCGCTGGTCGCGGTCGCCTGGTCCGTGTTCTCCCACCTGCGGCACAAGGACCCACCGATGGAGGACGACCTGCCGACGGCGAAGGAGATCGCGCTCGGGGACGTGCTTCCCGGGTCGCCGGCTCGCGCCGCCGACGACACGGCCGGCTGAGCGGGGACGACCGCCCGGCACGAGCCGGGCGACGAGCGCCTCAGCGCGGGACGGCCGAGACCTCCGCGGCGAGCCGCACCGAGACGTGCACGGTGTCCCCGACACCCTTGCCGGTCGCGGCGCGTACCGACCGCAGCACCGCGAGGAGGTGCGGACCGCCGTAGGCGACGAGCGAGGCGCGGTACTCCACGTCGTCGACCTCCGCGACCACCGGGACGCGGCCGCGCGTGCCGAACAGGTCGACGGCGTCGTAGGGGAGCGCGACGAACGCTCCCGAGCGGGTCCCCGCGGCGATCACGACGGCGTCGAACTCGACGGGGCCCGGGTCCGTCCACGTGGGCATGCCGTCGACCGTAGCGGACCGTCCGGGCACGGGGAACGACCCGGGGCGGGCGAATCTCACGCCCTGGGACGGCGCTTCGCGAAGGACACCGCGACCGCCGCGAGGGCCAGCACGGCGGGCGCGACGAGCGACGCGCCGGCGAGGACGAGCAGCACGCCGGTGAGAGCGGTCGCGACGGCCGCCAGCCCCCAGCCCGCGCTCCGGCGGGGGAGCAGGCGCAGGGCGGCGACCATCCCGAGCGCGTACACCGCCACCATCGAGCTCGTGTGCACGCGCACGAACGGCTCGAGGTCCAGGCCGATGGCGACGAGCACCGCGAGGTACGCCGCGCTGAGCACGAGGGTGACGGCGAGCGCGCGCCGCGGGACGCCCGCGCGGCCGGAGAGCGCGGCGAGCGGGCGCGGCAGGTCACCGTCGCGCGCGAGCGCCTGGCCCAGGTTCGCGAAGGCCGCGAGGTAGGCGGTGAGCACGCCCGACGTGACGATCGCCGCCACGACGCCCACGACGACGGGTCCTGCGCCGGGCGCGCCCGTGCGGGCCAGGTCGAGCAGCGCGACCGTGCCCGACCCGGCCTGCGTCCCGAGCACCCCCACGGTCGTCACCTGCAGGGCGAGGTAGGCGACCCCGACGACGACGAGCGCGACGGCCGTCGCGGCCGGGATCGTGCGGCGCGGGTCGCGGAAGTCGGCCGAGACGTGCGTGCCGACCTCCCAGCCCGCGAACGCCCACACGAAGAGGCTCACCGCGGAGCCGACGCCCGACCAGCCCTCGCTGAGGAACGGCGTGAACCGCTCGGCGCTCGCGGCGGGTGCCGCCACCGCGACCACCACGACGACGGCGGCGAGCAGCAGGGACGTGAGCCCGAGCTGGATCGCGCCGGCCACGCGGATCCCGAGCCACACGGCGACCGCCGGCACGACGACGAGCGCGACGGCCACGACGGGGACGACGCCGCGGTCCGCGCCCACGACCGCGACGACGTACTCCGCGCCGAGCACCGCCACGACGGGAACGCCGACGCACACGCCGAGGTAGAACCAGTAGCCCGTGGCGCGAGCCGCCGTCGGGCCGAGCGCGGTGCGCACCGCGCTCGCGACGCCGCCCCGGTCCGGGTGCCTCGCGGCCAGCGCTGCGAACGTCCCGGCGAGGGGCACGCTCGCGACGAGGACGAGCGCGACGGCGAGGACGGACGCGGGGCCGGCGACGCCCGTGGCCAGCCCGGGCAGCGCGAGCACGCCCGTGCCGAGCACGCTCGCCACGTAGAGGGCGCTGCCGCGGGCGATCCCGAGCGTGCCCCGTGGCGCGTGCCCGGCGGGGTCCTCTGAGGATCCCGCCGACGGGGGCGGCGTGGGCGCGGGGCCGGCGGGTGCGAGCGGGGTCGGGGTGTCCACGCGCTCACCCTGGCAGCCCGTTCCCGCGGCGACGAGTGGCGGAAAGGTCACCGAGGGGCAAGATCCTGCCACCCTGCGGAGGGCGCCCTCCTGCGGCCACACTGGACCATGAGGATCGGGATACCCACCGAGGTCAAGAACCACGAGGACCGCGTCGCGCTCACGCCCGCCGGCGCCCACCACCTCGTGCGCGCCGGGCACGACGTGCTCGTCCAGTCCGGGGCCGGGGCCGGCTCCCACCTGTCCGACGCCGAGTTCGAGAGCGCGGGTGCTCGGATCGTGCCGACGGCGGAGGAGGTGTGGGGCGGGGCGGAGCTCGTGTGCAAGGTCAAGGAGCCGGTCGCGAGCGAGTATCCGCTCCTGCGCGAGGACCTCCTGCTCTTCGCCTACCTCCACCTCGCCGCCGACGAGGCGTGCACGCGCGCCCTGCTCGACGCCGGCACGACGTCCGTCGCGTACGAGACGGCCCAGGCCCCCGACGGGACGCTGCCGCTCCTGGCGCCCATGAGCGAGGTCGCGGGGCGCATGGCGACCCAGGTCGGCGCGTGGCTCCTCCAGCGGCCCGCGGGCGGCCGGGGCGTCCTGCTCGGCGGCGTGCCGGGCACGCGGCCCGGCCGCGTCGTCGTGCTCGGGGGCGGGACCGCGGGCCGCCACGCGGCCGAGATCGCCGTCGGCATGCGCGCCGAGGTCACCGTGGTCGACCTGTCGCTGCCCGTGCTGCGCGCCGTCGACCAGGAGTTCTCCGGCCACGTGCGCACCGTCGTGTCCAGCGCGTACGCGATCGAGCGCGAGGTGCTCGAGGCCGACCTCGTCGTCGGAGCCGTGCTCGTGGCGGGCGCGCGCGCCCCGCGGCTCGTCACCGACGACCTCGTCGCGCGCATGCGCCCCGGCGCGGTCCTCGTCGACGTCGCCGTCGACCAGGGCGGGTGCTTCGAGGGCTCCCGGCCCACCACCCACGACGACCCGACCTTCGCCGTGCACGGCACGACGTTCTACTGCGTCGCGAACATGCCGGGCGCCGTCCCCGTGACGAGCACGCTCGCGCTCACGAGCGCGACCCTGCCCTACCTCGCGGCGCTCGCGGACGGCGGGGTCGACGCCGTGCGGGACGTCCCGATCCTCCGCTCGGGAGCGTCCACCCACCGCGGCGTCCTCCTCAACGAGGCGGTCGCGGCGGCGCACGACCTGCCATGGACGCCCGCGGAGGACGCCCTGCGCGCGTGACGCCGCCCGAGGGCGCGCCGGAGGACGGGCTGCGTGGACGACGGGCACGAATTCGGGTGACGGCGCGTGGCGGGACGTGCCAGGCTCGGGCGGTGCACCCCATCGCCCTCGACGACGGTCGCGTCCACCTGTCCACCCCGACCCCCGACGACGTCGACGCGATCACGGCCGCGTGCCAGGACCCGGAGGTCGCCGCGTGGACGGTCGTGCCGTCGCCGTACGCGCGCGAGGACGCGGTGCAGTTCGTCCAGGAGTACGTGGGTCCCGGGTGGGAGCGCGGGGACGTCCTCACGTGGGGGGTGCGCGAGAGCGCCGGCCCGTCGGGCATCCCCGGCCCCGACGGCGTCGGGCGGCTCCTCGGCATGATCGGCCTGAGCCTCGACGACGCGCCCGAGGGGCGACGCTCGGCCGAGATCGGCTACTGGACCGCTCCCGAGGCGCGTGGCCGCGGCCTCATGACCTCGGCGTGCCGGCTCGTCGTCGACTGGGCGTTCGACGCGGAGGGCGCGGGCCTCGCGCGGCTCTTCTGGCAGGCGTACGTCGGCAACTGGCCCTCGCGGCGCACCGCCTGGCGGCTCGGCTTCCGGGTCGAGGGCACGGTGCGCGGGTTCGCGCTCCAGCGCGGCGAGCGGCGCGACGCGTGGCTCGGCACGCTCCTGCCCGAGGACCCGCGCGAGCCGAACGAGCCGTGGCCGGCGGACGCGCCGTCGTCGGGCCGCGCCGCCTGACGCACCGCCCACCCGGTGACCCACAGCGTCCGCGAATGCGTTTCCGTCGCGCCCGCCGCGGGGCCAAGATGGGCACCATGACCTCCGAGCCCACGACGCGTACCGACGCGCCCGCGCCCACCTCCGCGCCCGCTGTCGCCTCCGCCCTGATCGACCTCGATCCCGCCAACCCGTTCGCCGCGGCCTCCGCGCTGCCGTACGAGCTGCCCGACTACGACGCGATCCGCGAGGAGCACTACCTCCCCGCGCTGCGCGCCGCGACGGCGGCCCAGCGTGCCGCGATCGAGGCGGTCGCGACCGACGACGCGCTCCCGACCGAGGCGAACGTCCTCGCGGCGCTCGAGCGGTCGGGTCGCGACCTGGCGCGCCTGCTCAACGCGTTCTACAACCAGCTCTCGGCCGACGCGACGCCCGGGCTGGAGCAGATCGAGGAGGAGTTCGCGCCCGAGCTCGCGGCGCACCACGACGCGATCTACATGAACGCGCGCCTCTACGCGCGCGCCCGCGCGCTCCAGGCCGCGGTCGACGCCGGGGAGCAGACCCTCGAGCCCGACGCCGCGTGGCTACTGCACACGCTCCTGGTCCGCTTCCGCCGCTCCGGCGTCGAGCTCGACGCGGAGCAGCAGGAGCGCCTGCGCGCGCTCAACGGCCGCCTGACCACGCTCGAGGCCGCGTTCGGCCGCAAGCTGCTCGCCGGAGCGAACGCGGCGAGCGTGCTCGTCACCGACCGCGCCGAGCTCGACGGCCTCGCCGAGGACGCCCTCGCGGGGGCGGCGGCCGCCGCGGCGTCGCGCGGCCACGAGGGAGCGTGGCTCCTGGAGATGCAGCTCCCCACCCAGCAGGGCGTCCTCGCCTCGCTCGCGCGCCGCGACGTGCGCGAGCGCGTGCAGCAGGCGTCGGAGTCGCGCGGGGCGACCGGCGACGACCACGACACGCGCGAGATCGTGCTGGAGACCGTGCGCCTGCGTGCCGAGCGCGCGCGCCTGCTCGGGTACGAGCACCACGCCGCGTACGTCGCGGAGGACGCGACCGCGAAGACGACCGAGGCCGTCGACGCGATGCTCTCGCGGCTGGCCCCGGCGGCCGTCGCGAACGCGCGGCGCGAGGCCGCCGACCTCGAGGCCGCGCTGCGGGCCGACGAGCCGGGTGCGACGCTGCGCGCGTCCGACTGGTCGTTCTACGCCGAGCGCGTGCGCAAGGACCGGTACGCGCTCGACGACGCCCTCCTGCGCCCCTACCTCGAGCTCGAGCGCGTCGTGCACGACGGCGTGTTCCGGGCCGCGGGCCAGCTGTTCGGGGTCTCGTTCGCCGAGCGCCACGACCTCGTCGGCTACCACCCGGACGTGCGGGTGTTCGAGGTCTTCGACGCCGAGACGCCGGGCGAGCCGGGCCAGGGTCTCGGCCTCTTCCTCGCCGACTGGTACACGCGCGAGTCCAAGCGCGGCGGGGCGTGGATGAACAACCTCGTCGACCAGAACCACCTGCTCGGGCAGAAGCCGGTCGTCGTGAAC
>JAQSXO010000039.1 GCA_029256625.1 Cellulosimicrobium sp.
CGCGTGCGAGGCGTTCATGAGCGGCCCGACCGCGTCGGGGCGGCCGTCGCGCAGGAGCGCGACGAGGTCGCGCACGCGGCCGATCTCCGTCACGACGTGACGCACCCGGCGGCGCGCGACGTCGTCGGGCAGCTTCTCCAGGGCGACGGCGAGCACCCCCGCGGGGTCGTCGCTCGCGGCGACGTCGTCCGCGAGCTCGCGCAGGGAGTGCAGCCCGAGCGTGCGGGCGGCGTCCTCGCACGTCGCACGCCGCGCCGCGTACTGGCCGTCGACGAGCCGGTGCTCCGCGCGCGTGTCGACGACGAGCAGGGCGAGGCCCGCGGCGTCGAGGTCGAACGGCACCTGCTCGGCGGACTCGACGGGGTCGAGGCCGGGCCGGCAGTCGAGGAGGAGCGCGTGCCCGGCGGTCGCGCGCAGGGACGCGGACTGGTCCATGCCGCCCGTGGGCGCCCCCGCGATCTCGTTCTCGGCGCGGACGCTCGCGGTCGCGAGGGCGGCACGGCCGGCGTCGGTCGCGCCGAGGCCGAGCCCGGCGACGTCGTCGAGCGCGACCGCGACCGCGCACTCGAGCGCGGCCGACGAGGACAGCCCGGCCCCGAACGGGACGCTCGAGTCGACCGCCGCGTCGAAGCCCGTGATCGCGGCGGGGTCGGCGCCCTGCGCGACGAGGTGCTCGCGCAGCGCCCAGGCGACGCCCGCGACGTACGAACCCCAGCCCGCGACCGCGCCCGGCGCGACGTCCTCGAGCGTCGTCGTCCACGTCTCGCCGGGCGCCTGGGCCGACGCGAGCCGGACGACGGAGTCCGCGCGCGGGCGCAGCGCGACGTAGGTGCGGTGGGGGAGCGCGATCGGCAGGCACAGCCCCGCGTTGTAGTCGGTGTGCTCGCCGATGAGGTTGACGCGACCCGGCGCGGCCCAGACGTGGACCTCGTCCGGGTGGTCGGCGGTCCCGTCGGGCGTCTCGTCGCTGTCCCGGGGGTCGTCCCCGCCGAACGCCGCCGCGAGGACCGCGCGCGCCCGGGTCGCGCCGTCGTCGTCCGACCACGAGCGGACCCACCCGCGCGCGGCGCTGGACGGGGCGAGCTCCTGGAGGCGCGCCGCGATCCGCTCGGGCGTCGTGTCGCTGATCCACGCGCCCATGCCCGACTCCGAGCCCGCGAGGTACTTGAGCTTGCCCGGCGCGCGCAGGACGGAGAAGACCTGGAGGTGGAGACGCGCGAGGGTCGCGTCGTCCGTGCCGCCGTCCGCGACGGAGCGGCCCTCGTGCGCGGGGGCCTGGTGCCACGCGGCGATGTACGGGAGCGGGATGGGGTCGCCGTCGGCCGTCTCGAAGAACCGGTCGAGGCGGCGCAGGAGCTCGAGGTAGGCGGTGGCGAGGTCGTCGCGCTCGGCCTCGGTGAGCGCGGGGAGGTCGGGGACGTCGCGTCGCGGGGCGAGGTGGACCTCGACGGGCCAGCGCGCCGCGAACGGCACGTACGCGACCCAGTGCTGGGTCTCGAGCACGACGCGACGCCCGTCCGCGAGCTCGGAGTCGAGGACGTCGCGCAGCAGGTTGCGGCCCGTGCGGCGGTGGTGCTCGCGCGCCTCGTCGAGCAGCGCGCGGGTGCGCGGCGTGACGTAGGGGTAGCCGTAGATCTGCCCGTGCGGGTGGTGCAGCGTGACGCCGATCTCCTGGCCCCGGTTCTCGAAGCAGAAGACCTGCTCGACCCCGGGCTCTGCCCCGAGCGCGGCGGTGCGGTCGGCCCACGCGTCGATGATCGTGCGCACGCGCTGCGGCGAGAGCGCGCCGAACGAGGTGCGGTGGTCGCTCGAGAAGCACACGACCTCGCACCGGCCCGCGGCCGGGGCGTGGAGCTGGAGCGGCGCGTCCTCGACGACGGCGTCGGCCACGCCGGGCACGCGCTGGAGCGACGGGAAGCGGTTCTCGAAGACGACGACGTCGTAGTCGGTGTCGGGGACCTCGCCGTCCGAGTAGGCGGCGCCGGGACGCGCGGGGCACAGCGGGCACGAGTCCGCCGCCGGGAGGAACGTGCGGTTCATCCGGTGCGCGGCGAGCGGGACCCAGTCGCCCGTGAGCGGGTCGCGGCGCATCTCCGGCCCGACGTACGGGTGCGGCGTCCCGTCCGGGCCGGGGACCGGGGCGAACCGGTCGGGCAGCGGACGCGGGTCGTCGAGCCGACGTGAGCGCTCACCCGAGACGTACGCGGGCGAGTCGTCGAAGTAGACGAGCTCGCGGCCGTCGGCGAGGCGGGTCGAGGTGCGGCGCAGGTGCGGGTTCATGCGTGCGGTGTTCCGATCGCGGTGCGGTGGGGGAGGCGGCGGCTGCGGTCGGCCGTCAGGCGACGACGAGCTGCTCGACGAGGTCCTGGACCCGGGCGCGCGCGTCGTCCGCGAGCCCGGAGTCGGTGACGAGGACGTCCACGTCCGCGAACGTCGCGAAGACGCGCAGCCCGGTCGTGTGCCACTTGGTGTGGTCGGCGAGGACGACGGTGCGGCCGGCCGACTCGATGAGCGCGCGGTTGGTCGCGGCCTCGTCGAGGTTCGGGGTCGTGAGCCCGATCTCCGGGTCGACGCCGTGCGCGCCGACGAACGCGAGGTCGACGCGCAGGCCCGCGAGCGCGGCCTCGGCGAGCGGCCCGACGAGCGCGTCGGACGGGGTGCGGCTGCCGCCCGTGAGGATCGTCTCCAGGCGCGGGTCGTTCGCCCGGTGCAGGATCTCGGCGACCGGGAGGGAGTTCGTGACGACCGTCAGGGGGCGCAGCGCCGGGTCGGCGGCGATGCGGGCGGCGAGCAGGTGCGTCGTCGTGCCGGCGCTCAGCGCGACCGACGCGTTCGCCGTGATGAGGCGTGCGGCGGCTGTCGCGATGGCCTCCTTCTCCGCGGCCTCGCGCGAGCTCTTGGCGGCGAAGCCTGGCTCGTGCGCGGTGGTGTGCGGGGCGACGGCGCCCCCGTGGACCTTGCGGACGAGACCCTGGTCGGCGAGCTCCACGAGGTCGCGTCGGATCGTCATGTCCGAGACCCCGAGCTCCCGGGTCAGGTCACCGATGCGGACCGCACCGTGGTCCCGGATCTCCGCGAGGATGCGTTCCTGGCGCTGTGAGGCGAGCATGCCGACAGTATTGTCCACATCGCCGAGAAATCCAACATGATCGAACACGACCAAACATCGGCGGCGGGGGCGGCGGCCCGGCGGGTGCCGGCGTCCGGATCAGTAGCGGATCGCGTCGATGACCTTGACCCGGACGGCGACGAGCGCCGGGAGGAGGCCGGCGAGCGCTCCGATCCCGACGGCGGCGAGCATGCCGGTCACCGCGGCGGAGAACGGGAAGCCGGGGGCGTCCTGGACGGCCGAGCCCATGAGCGCGTCGAGCGGGACGTTGTGCAGGGCGACCACCGCGACGGTCACGCCCAGCACGCCCGCGACGGTCGTCGCGACGACGCTCTCCATCATGACGGAGAAGAAGATGCGCCCCGAGCTCGCACCGAAGCTCCTGCGGATCCCGATCTCCCGGATGCGGTACCGCACCGTGACGAGCGCGATGTTGACGAGGCCGAGCCCGCCGAGCAGGAGGGCGATCACGCTCACGCCGAGCACGACCCAGCGGATCGCGCCGTCGACGACGGAGTACGAGGCGGCGTCCGAACGGTAGACGTTCGCCTCGACACCGCTGAGCGCGCCGGCGACGTCGCGCTGGATCGCCGCGACGAGGTCCTCGGCGAGCGCGTCGGGTACCCAGAGCTCGAGCGTCGGGGGGCCGGTCATCTCGAGCGACTCGGGCGTGACCCACGCCGACTGCGCCGACACCAGCACGTACGCCTGCGGCTCGGCGTCGGGCCAGTCGTTCGGGAACGCGCCGACGACGGTCGCGACGACAGGGTTGTCGCCGCCGATCGTCACGGTCGGGTGCTCGGCCACCGGCACGCCGCCGAGCGCGTCGAGGAACGCCTCGTTGACGACCAGCGCGGGGGCGAGGCGGTCCTCGTCACCGTCGACGAACCAGCGCCCCGACGCGACCTCGAAGCGGTGCATGGTCGCCCAGTCGACGTCGACGCCGGTCGTGTAGACCTCGCGGGTGCCGTCCGGGAAGCGCACGGGGGCCGGGGCGTTGCGCAGCATCGACGAGTACGACACGTCGTAGCGCTCCACGACCTCGTCGAACACCCGCTCGTACTCCTCGGGCGCGGGCATGACGCTCCCGCCCTCGCCCGTCGGCCACGCCGACACCTGGAGCGTCGCGGCGCGCCCGTTCCACCGGTCGTTCTGCTCGGCCGAGACCTGGCGCAGCATCTCGCCGGCCGCGGAGATCGCGGTGATCGCGCAGACCGCGACCGCGACGCCGACGAGCGCGAGCAGGACGCGCACCTTGTGGACGCGCAGCTCGTCCCACGCCTCGAGGACGGCGCCGACGACCCCGGTCACGCGGCGTCCCCCGTCCGGGGGGAGGATCCGTGCGAGGCGACGAGGGGTCGTGCGACGTGCTCCGCCTGGTCGTCGCCGGCCTCGAGCGCGTGCGGCGCGGTGTCGTCGTGCGCACCCGGACCGTACGGCCCGGCGCCACCGGTGCCCGGCATCAAGCCGTCCCCGCTCGTCGCCTCGAGCGCGGCGAGCGACCCGGCGCTGCGCGCGCTGATGGCGATCGGCGCGAGCACGCCGTCGGCGAGACGGAACTGCCGGGCCGCGCGCGACGCGACCGCGAGGTCGTGCGTGATGGCGATGAGCGCCGACCCGTTCTCGCGCGCGATCGTGTCGAGCAGGTCCATGACCTCGCTGCCGGTGTCGACGTCGAGCGCGCCCGTCGGCTCGTCGGCGAGGATCACGCGCGGCACGCGCACGAGCGCGCGGGCGATGGCGACGCGCTGCTGCTCGCCGCCCGAGAGCTTCTCCGGCCGCGTGTCGAGGCGGTCGCCCAGACCGACCCGTTCGAGCATCTCCGCGGCGAGCGTCCTGCGCTGCCAGAACTGCCGTCCGCGCGCGTACAGCAGAGGCGCGACGACGTTCTCGAGCGCCGTGCGGCCCTGGAGCAGGTTGAACTGCTGGAACACGAACCCGAAGTCCGTGCCGCGGCGCCGCGCCCGGGCACGGCCGGAGAGCCGGCCGATGGGGACGCCGTCGAGCAGGTACTCCCCGGCCGTCGGGGTGTCGAGGAGCCCGAGGATGTTGAGGAGGGTGGACTTGCCGGTGCCCGAGCGCCCGACGATCGAGACGTGCTCGCCCGCGGCGACCGTGAGGTCGATGCCGCGCAGGATCTCGAGCTCCCGGTCGTCGGGGAGGAGCACGGAGCGGGCGACGCCGCTCAGCTCCAGGAGGCTCATCCCCCCATCACCTCGCCCGTCATCGGGTCGACGACGGGGACGACGTCCTGGCCGGGCACGAACTCGAGGACCTCGTCGCCCTCGGCGAGCCCCTCGGTGACCTGGACGACGCTGCCGTCGGTGAGGCCGAGCGTGACGGCGCGCTCCTCGGGCTCGCCGTCCGGGCCGACGACCCACACCTTGCCCTGCTCGACCCGGCCCAGGACCGCGGTCACGGGGACGACGAGGGCACCCTCGACCGAGCCCGCGGTGATCTCGAGCTCGGCGGCCAGGCCGGCGAAGACGGTGACGTCGCCCGGCACCGCGCACGTGACGCTCGCGGACGAGGCGCCGGCGGCGGGGTCGGGCGCGCCCTCCTCGGGCGCTGCGGCGGGCGCCGCGGCGGTGCCCATGCGCAGGTTCGTGCACGTGAAGGGGGCGGGGCCGCCGGTGACGGTGACGTTCGCCTCGGTCGGGATCTGGAGCAGGCGGAACTGCTGCTCGGCGACCATGCTGCCCGTGACGGAGAGCGTTCCGGGGGAGACCGACGCGAAGTCCTCCCCGACCGCGACCTCCTGGTCCTTCAGGGCCGTGAACGTGGCGACCGTCCCCGCGGTCGTGGCCTTCACCGTCTCCTTCGTCACCTTCGGCCGGCGCTCGGTGACCGTGACCTCGCCGGTCTCCGGGTCGGTCTCCGTCAAGGGCTCGCGAGGCTCCTCGAGGGTCACCTCGAGGAGCGGCGCCCCGGCCTCGACGACGTCGCCGGCCTGGGCGTGCACGGCCGTCACGACGCCCCGCTGGGTGACCTTCTGCGGAGCGGCCGGGTCGGCGACGATCTGCCCGGTCAGGATGACGGTGTTCGTGACGTCGCCCGTGGTCACGGCCACGCGGGGCTCGACGATCTCGGCGGAGGGGACCGCCGGGTCGGTGGGCGGCTCGGGAGCGGAGCGGAAGGCGATCACGGCGAGCGCGGTGGCGATGACCCCCCAGATGACGATGCGGAGGGCGGGGAAGACGATCCGGCGGGTGATACCCACGTGCGGGCTCCTGGGACGACGGTGGCGGACGGCGAGCGGGCTGCTGGCGACGGGCGGCTGGTCGCCCGGCCCGAGGCTAGGGGGCGGGTCGAGCGGGCGTCGTCATCCCTGGGGAGGAGTTCTGTCGTGATCTCTCCACCGTGGGGTCACCGTCCGGTAACGGGTGAAGGGCGCCCGGGGCGAGCGACGGGGGGCGCACGAGGCGCGCGAGAGCAGGGCGGAGCGGCGACGACGCCACAGCAGGATCCCCCTCACCGGCACGACGGCCGTCCCCCTGACGAGATGCGGGCGAGACTATACCGTGGCACGAAGAAAAGACAGGGGCGCTTCCGTCCGGCCCCGCGGGAGCCGGGCGGGGCCTCCTGCGTCGACGACCCGCGGGTCCGGACCGGCGGACCGGTCAGACCACGGTGACGCCGAGCGAGCGCCCCGCGAGGCCGCGTGGTCGGCGCGCGAGGCCGAGCGCGACGTCGCGCAGCGCGGCGGCCGCGGGCGAGCCGGGGTCGGCGAGGACCACCGGGGTCCCGCCGTCGCCGGCCTCGCGCAGCGACACGTCGAGCGGGACCTGGCCGAGGAGCGGGACTGTGGTCCCCGTGGCGCGCGACAGGTTCGCGGCGACGCGCTCCCCGCCGCCCGACCCGAACACCTCGAGGCGCGACCCGTCGGGCTGCTCGAGCCACGACATGTTCTCGACGACGCCCACGAGGCCCTGCTGCGTCTGCGTGGCGACGGACCCGGCGCGCTCCGCGACCTCGGCGGCCGCGACCTGCGGCGTCGTGACGACGACGATCTCGCTGCCCGGCAGGAGCTGCGCCACGGAGATCGCGATGTCGCCCGTGCCGGGCGGCAGGTCGAGCAGGAGCACGTCGAGGTCGCCCCAGAAGACGTCCGCGAGGAACTGCTGGAGCGCCCGGTGCAGCATGGGCCCCCGCCACACGACCGGCTGGCCGGGCGGGACGAACATGCCGATCGAGACGACCTTCACGCCGTGCGCGATCGGCGGCAGGAGCATGTTGTCGACACGCGTGGGCTGGCGGTCGACGCCGAGCATGCGGGGGATCGAGAAGCCGTAGATGTCCGCGTCGACGACGCCGACCTCGAGGCCCTGCGCGGCGAGCGCGACCGCGAGGTTCGCCGTGACGGACGACTTGCCCACCCCGCCCTTGCCCGACGCGATCGCGTAGACCCGCGTCAGCGACTCCGGCTTGGCGAAGGGGATCTCGGGCTCGCCCACGCCGCCGCGCAGCATCGTGCGCAGCTCCGCGCGCTGCTCCGCGCTCATGACGCCGAGGTCCACGCGCACGTCCGCCACGCCGTCGACCGCGCGGACGGCGGCGTCGACGTCGCGCGCGAGCGTGTCGCGCATCGGGCACGTCGCGACCGTGAGGTCGACCCCCACCGTGACGACGGCCCCCGACGTGCCGGGCGCGACGTCGACCGAGCGGATCATGCCGAGGTCGGTCACGGGACGACGGATCTCGGGGTCGAGGACCGCGGTGAGGGCCTGCCGGACGGCGTGCTCGAGCGGGTCTGCGGCGGGGTCGGGCATGGACCCATCGTAGGCGGGGCGCGGGACACGTCGGCCGGGCCCTTGGTCCCGTGGCGGACGGGAGGCCGCTCGCACGACGTGGTGCCCCGAACCGGACTACCGTGCTCGGATGGACGCCCTGGCCTCCCTCGCGCGCGACAGCGAGCTCTTCGGCGACGCCGTGCGCAGCGCGCCCCCGGACGCGCGCGTGCCGTCGTGCCCCGAGTGGACGGGCGCGGACCTCCTCTACCACCTCGCGGAGGTGCAGGACTTCTGGGCGCGCGTCGTCGGGCCGGCACCCGGGCGGGGCCTCGACGGCGACGACGTCGACCCGCTCGCGCGCCCGTCGTCCGACGCCGAGCTGCCCGCGCTGCTGCAGCGCTCCACGAGCCGCCTCGTCGCCGCGCTCACCGGTCGCGACCCCGAGGAGCCCTGCTGGTCGTGGCACGAGGAGGGCCGCCACGTCGGCTGGGTCCTGCGGCGGCAGGCGCACGAGGCGCTGATCCACCGCGCCGACGCCGAGCTCACCGCCGGTCGTGAGGTGACGCCGGCCGACCCGGACGTCGCGGCGGACGGCGTCGACGAGGTGCTGTCCGTCATGGTGGACGGCGTGCCCGGCTGGGGCGTCTTCACCCCCGACGGTGCGACGGTGTCGGTGGTCGTCGACGGGTTCGGGGAACGGCCCCGGAGCTGGGAGCTCGCGTTCGGGCGCTTCACCGGGACGGGCCCGGAGTCGGGCACCGCGTACGACCTCGACGTCGCGCAGCTCGTGGACCTGCCGGGCTCGACCACGACGCAGGTCTCCGGGTCCGCGTGGGCGCTGGACCTGTGGCTGTGGGGCCGCGGCACGTCCGACGGGCTCACGGTCGCGGGCGACCCCGCGCTCGTCGAGCGTCTGCGCCGCGTGGCGGCCGAGGGCACGCAGTAGCGACCCGGTCAGCGGTCGGGCGACTCCTCCTCGGGCTGGCGCGCCGACTTCTCCTCGAGCTCCTCGAGGAGGTTGCGGATCTCCGAGCGGACGAAGTCGCGCGTCGCGACCTCGCTCAGCGCGATGCGCAGGGCGGCCATCTCGCGTGCGAGGTACTCGGTGTCCGCGAGGTTGCGCTCGGCGCGCTGGCGGTCCTGCTCGGCGGTGACGCGGTCGCGGTCGTCCTGGCGGTTCTGCGCGAGCAGGATGAGCGGGGCGGCGTACGACGCCTGGAGCGAGAGCATGAGCGTGAGCGCCGTGAACCCGAACTCCGCGGAGTCGAACCGCAGGCCCTCCGGGCCCCACGAGTTCCAGATGATCCACACCGCGCAGAACACCGTGAGGTAGACGAGGAACCGCGGCGTGCCGAGGAAGCGGGCGATGCCCTCGGTCGCGCGGCCGACCGCGTCCTGGTCGACCTTGACGCGCGGGATCAGGGTGCGCCGCGCGCTCTTCGGGGTGTCGAGGCGGTCAGCCACGGGTCACCCCCGACGCGCCGCCGCGACCGGCCGGCCGAGCGGACAGCGATCCCGGCGCGAGCGCGGCGCGCGCCTGCTCCGTGTCCACGTCGTCGTCCGTCTCGCGCCAGTCGTCGGGCAGCATGTGGTCGAGCACGTCGTCGACGCTGATCGCGCCGAGGAGCCGCTTCTCCGCGTCGAGCACGGGGACGCACAGGAGGTCGTAGGTCGCGAGGATGCGCGTGACGCGTCCCAGCGGGGCGTCGGGCGCCACGCCCTCGACGTCCGAGTCGAGCACCGAGCCGACGGCGGCGTGCGGGGGTTCGCGCAGCAGCCGCTGGAAGTGCGCGACGCCGAGAAACCGGCCCGTCGGCGTCTCGAGCGGGGGACGCGCGACGAACACCATCGACGCGAGCGCGGGGGCGAGGTCCTTGCGGCGGATCTGCGCGAGCGCCGTGGCGATCGTCGTCTCGGGGCCGAGCACGACCGGCTCGGAGGTCATGAGGCCGCCCGCCGTGTCCTCGGCGTAGGCGAGCAGGCGGCGCACGTCGCGTGCCTCCTCCGGCTCCATGAGCTCGAGGAGCTGGGCCGCCTGGGCCTCGGGGAGCTCGTGCAGCAGGTCCGCCGCGTCGTCGGGCTGCATCGCCTCGAGGACGTCCGCGGCGCGGTCGGTGTCGAGACCGGAGAGGATCGCGACCTGGTCGTCCTCGGGCAGCTCTTCGAGAACGTCGGCGAGCCGCTCGTTGTCGAGCGCGCCCGCGACCTCGAGCCGGCGCGTGTCGCCCAGGTCGTGGATGACGTCGGCGAGGTCGGCGGGCTTGAGGTCGTCGTAGGCGGCGAGGAGCATGGCGGCTCCCTGCGCCTCGGTGCCGCCCGCGAGGCCGGTGACCGCGCCGACGTCCACGACGATCGCGTCGCCACGTCGCCGTAGCCCGAGCGTGCCCTTGTGCTGCGACCGGCGCCGCACGTACAGCTTGGTGACGAGCCAGTCGCCCGTCCGCTGGCGCTCGATCGCGAGGTCCTCGATCGTCGCCGAGCCCGACCCGTCGACGAGCTCGACCGTGCGCTCCAGCAGCTCGCTCACCGCGAGCGTCTCCATCGCGCGCTGCTCGAACCGCCGCATGTTCACCAGGCCCGTCGAGATGACCTGCCCGGAGTCGATGCTCGTGACGCGCGTGAGCGGGAGGAAGACCCGGCGCCGTCCCGGCACCTCGACGACGAGGCCCACGGCGCGCGGCGCCCCCTTGGGCCGGATGAGCACGACGACGTCCCGCACCCGCCCGACCTGGTCGCCGATGGGGTCGAAGACGCTGGTCCCGGCCAGACGCGCGACGAAGACGGTGGTGGAGGCGCTCACGCGGCCAGCCTACGCACGCCCCCCGGTCGCCGCGCGTTCCTCCCGGTGGGTGGCGCCGTCGGGCGGCCCGGGCCACGGACGCCCGACGGCGCGGGGCCTCGCGCGGTCCGCACGAGTAGGACAGACTGGGCGAATGAGCATGTCACGCCCGGGTGCCGTCCCCCGAGTCCCCACCCCGCCGCGTGGCGAGGAGATCGCGTCGTACGCGACCTACCTCGAGGCGCAGAAGGCGGTCGACTTCCTCTCGGACAACAAGTTCGCGGTCGAGCTCGTGACGATCGTCGGCACCGACCTCAAGATGGTCGAGCGGGTGACGGGCCGGCTCACCTACGGGCGGGTCGCGATCGCCGGCGCGGCGTCCGGCGCGTGGTTCGGCCTCTTCGTCGGTCTGCTGCTGTTCCTCTTCTCCGGTGACGGTGCGTTCGTGCTCACCGCCATCGGGATCGGCGCCGGGTTCGGGCTGCTCTTCTCGGTGCTGTCGTACGCGCTGACGCAGGGCAAGCGCGACTTCACGTCCCAGAGCCAGATCGTCGCGTCGTCGTACGGGATCCTCTGCGCGCCCGAGCGTGCGGGCGACGCGCGCCAGCTCCTGGCCCGCATGCCGGAGGGCGCGGGCGGCGTGCGTGCCCCGGCCGCGCCGGCGAACCCGACCTGGGGCACGCCCGGAGCGCCCACCCCGCCGGCTGCACCCCCGGTGGTGGCGCCCGAGCCGTCGTCCGGCGTCCCCGCGCCCACGCCTCCGGCGGCGCCGCCCGCGCGGACGCCCGACCCCCGGTGGACCACGCCGACCGGCGAGCCCCGCTACGGAGCGATGCGCCCGTCGTCGGACCAGCCGGCCGACGCGCAGCCCGCACCGGACGCACCGCCGGCCCCCGGGACGCAGCAGCCCGACCAGCCCGAGCGCCCCGCCTGACCCGACGACGAGGGCCGGCCGCCGGACCTCGTCGTCCGTCGGCCGGCCCCTCGCCGGAAGCGCTCGCTAGCGCTTCCGCGACTTCACGGCGGTCTCGGCAGCCCTCTCGCGCTTCTGGGCGCGCTTCTCCTTGAGGGACATCGATGCTTCCTTCTTGGTGCTCTTCGCCACGTGAGTTCACCTCCCCTCGCCGGTGGATGAACGGGCCACCATAGCCCAGTTCCTCCGCCGGCGAGGGAGGCCCTCGATCAGCCGCGCAGACGTGCCATCCAGGCCTCGACGTCCTCCGGCCGGCGGGGCAGCGCGGCCGAGAGGTTCTCGTTGCCGGCGGCCGTGACGAGCACGTCGTCCTCGATGCGGACGCCGATGCCGCGGTACTCCTCCGGGACGGCCAGGTCGTCCGCCTTGAAGTACAGGCCCGGCTCGATCGTGAAGACCATGCCGGGCTCCAGGACCCCGTCGAGGTAGAGCTCGCGGCGCGCCTGGGCGCAGTCGTGGACGTCCATGCCGAGGTGGTGGCTCGTGCCGTGCACCATCCAGCGGCGGTGCTGCTGCCCGTCGGCCGACAGCGACTCGGCCGCGCTCACGGGGAGCAGGCCCCACTCCTCGAGGCGTGCGGCGATGACCTCCATCGCGGCGGCGTGCACGTCGCGGAAGCGCGCGCCCGGCACGGCGACGGCGAACGCGGCGTCCGCGGCGTCGAGCACCGCCTGGTACACGCGCCGCTGGACCTCGGTGTACTCGCCGTCCACGGGCAGCGTGCGCGTGACGTCCGCGGTGTAGAGCGAGTCGACCTCGACGCCCGCGTCGAGCAGCACGAGCTCGCCCGTGCGCACGACGCCGTCGTTGCGGATCCAGTGCAGCGTGGTCGCGTGCTCGCCGCCCGCGGCGATCGTCTCGTAGCCGACGGTGTTGCCCTCGAGGCGCGCGTGCGCGTCGAACGTCGTCTCGATGACGCGCTCGCCGCGGCGGTGCTCGACCGCGCGGGCGAGGTTCCGCACGACCTCCTCGAAGCCCGCGATCGTCGCCGCGACGGCCTCGCGCATCTGCTCGACCTCGTGCGCGTCCTTGACGAGCCGCAGCTCGGAGACGGCCTCGACGAGCGCGGCGTCCGTGCGGCGGTAGGCGGCCTCCGCGCGCGCGAGCCACTCGGCCTCGGTGAGCTGCTCCTCCTGGGCGGCCTCGACGTCGTCCAGCCCGGCCTCGGCGCGGATCGCCTCGACGAGCGCCTCGACCGCCTCGTCGGCGCCCGCGACGACGAGCAGGGTCACCCCGCCCGGGCCGACGTCCTTCGCGAGCGCGTCGCGCAGCTCGTCGACGTGGCGGGCGTCGATCCCGGTGGACGTCGCCACGTCGTCGAGCGACGGGCGCGCGCCGACCCAGAACTCGCCGTAACGCGAGTC
>JAQSXO010000498.1 GCA_029256625.1 Cellulosimicrobium sp.
GCTGCGCCGGGTGGTGGCCGTCGTCGTCGGTGCCGCGGCCGCGGTCCTGCTCGCGATCCTCGCGAGCGGCCCGGCCGCGGCCCACGCCGTCCTCGTGGGCACGGACCCCCGGGACGGCACCGTCCTCGACGCGCCGCCCGACGCGCTGACCATCACCTTCAACGAACCGGTCCAGGCCGTGACCGGCGGGACGACGGTCCTCGCGGCGGACGGCTCGCCCGTCGACGTGGACGTCGTCGCGGTCGACGACGCGCTCGTCGTCACCCCGGCCACGACGCTCGACGACGGCACGTACGTCGTGAGCTGGCGCGTCGTGTCGCTCGACACGCACCCGGTCGCGGGCGCCTTCACGTTCTCGGTGGGCGCGCCGAGCGCGACGTCCGTCGAGGCACGGGTCGCCGAGCCGACGGCGGCGCTCGTCGCCGTGCGCGCGCTCGACCAGGCCGCCGTCTACGCGGGGACGTTCCTCGTCGCGGGGCTCGTCGGGTTCGAGCTCCTCGTGCTGCACGTCTCGCCCGGGGCCGCGCCGGTCCTGCGGCGCCGGCTGCAGCGCGTGCGCCGCGGTGCGCTCGTCGCCGCCGCGGCAGGGATCGTGCTCGCGGTCCCGCTCACACCGGCCTGGCAGGCGGGCGGCGGGCTGGGGGCGCTCGTCGACCCGGCGACCTGGGCGGCGGGCCTCGCGACCGACTCCACGCTCGCCGGCGCCCTCGGCCTCGCCGGGCTCCTCGCCGCGACCCTGCTCGCCCCGCGCGCGGCGCGCGACACCCGGGCGGCGTGGCCCACGGGCGTCGTGCTCGGCGCGGCGGCTCTCGCGCTGGGGTCGCTCGTGCTCGTCGGGCACACGCGCACGTTCGGCCCGGCGTGGCTCGTCGTCACGGCGGACGCGCTGCACGTCGTGGCCGGGGCGGTGTGGCTCGGCGGCGTCGTCGGGCTCGCGCTCGTGCTCGCCCCGTCCGCCCACGTCGACCCGCGGCGTGCGGCGGTGACCGTCGCGCGGTTCTCCGCGCTCGGCGCGTGGGTCGTCCTCGCGCTCGCCGTCACCGGGACCGTCCTGGGCTGGCGCATCCTCGGGACGGTCGACGCGCTCGTGTCGACGACCTACGGCCAGACCCTGCTCGTCAAGGTCGGCGTCGCGCTGTGCCTCGTCGGCGTCGCGGCCTGGAACCGCTACCGGCTCGTCCCGGCGGTCGTCGGCCACGGCGGCCCGGGCGGCCGCGGTGCCGGCGCGGCCGGGACGACCGCACGCCGTCGGCTCGGCCGGACGGTCGCCGCGGAGGCCGTCCTGCTCGCGCTCGTGCTCGTCGTGACGGGCGTGCTCGTGTCGCGCAGCCCGGTCGTGGCGACGGGCCCGTCCGACGACGGGGCCACGAGCTCGGCGGTCGAGGTGGTCGAGGAGCTCGGCGACGGCACGCTCCGCGCGCGGGTCACGCCCGGCCGGGTCGGCGTCAACGCGCTCGAGATCCAGCTGCTCGACGCCGACGGGCGGCCGCTGGAGCCCGTCGCCGTGCCCGAGCTGTCGACGACCCTCGCCGACCCCGCGCTCGGGCCGTTCACCCGTCCCCTCACGCAGACCGGGGCGGGCGCGTACGAGGCCACGCTCGACCTGCCGATGGCCGGCGACTGGACCCTCCACGTGAGCGTCCGGACGTCGAAGTACGAGAACCCGATCGTCGAGATCCCCGTGGAGGTTTCGTCATGACCGGTCGCCAGCGCACCCGCCCCGGGCGGCAGGGGTCGCGCGTCCTCACCGCCGTGGCGGCCGCGGGCGCGCTCGCCGTGCTCACGGCCGGCCCCGCGGCCGCGCACGTGCTCATCGAGACCGTCGAACCGCACGGCGACGGCACGTCGACGCTCACGTTCACGTTCGACCACGGGTGCGACGGCGAGCCCACCGACGCGCTGCGCGTCACCCTGCCCGAGGGCGTCGAGGCGCTCGCGGCGGGCCAGCCCGACGGCTGGACCTCCGACGTCGGCGCCGACGCGGTGGCGTGGACCGGCGAGCCCGTGCCCGACGGCGAGCGTGCGGCCTTCACGCTCGACGTCCGGGTCACGGGGGTGGTGGGACAGGCGTTCGTCTTCCCGGCGGAGCAGGAGTGCCCGTCCGGCGCGTCGTACGCGTGGACGGACACCGACCCGTCCGGCGCGCGTCCCGCGCCGACGTTCGTCGCGACGGCCGCGTCCCTCGCCCCGGCGCCCGTCGTCGCGGGGGCGTCCCCGACGCCGACGGCGCCCCTCGTCGCGGCCGTCGTGGTCGGGGCCGCGGTGGTCGGGGTCGCGGGCGGGTGGTCGGCGCGGCGTCGTCTCCGGACGACCTGAGCGGCCGCTGCGCGAGCGGCGGGCAGGTCGTGCACGTACTGTGATCCAGATCACTATTGGTGAACGTCCCGAACATGCGCCCGCCGCCTCTTGCACTGGTGGGGGACGTCGCCGCGACGGGTCACGCGGCGACACCTGGACCGGTGGCGGTCCGCGACGAGAGCTTCGCTGGGGGGAGCTCTCGCGGCGGATCGCCACCGGTTCCTCCGTCTGCGGACCCTGCCCGCCCTGGTGTCAGGCGGCGACCGCGACGGCCAGCAGCGCGAACGCGGCGACGAGCAGGGCGATCCGGACGAGGTGGTATCGGTCCCAGCGGTGGGCCTGCTCGCGCCAGTCGGCGGGCGCGGTCTCGGGGGTCCACGTCTTGCCACGGTTGTTGATGGGCACGAGCACGGCGACCGACAGGACGACGCTCAGGGCCAGGAGGGCCGCGGCGGTCCAGGCCGCCCACGCGCCGGCGGGCAGCACGAGGGCCGTCGC
>JAQSXO010000499.1 GCA_029256625.1 Cellulosimicrobium sp.
CGCGCCGCGGTCCTGCCCGGGGGCGTCGAACTGCTCGGAGACGCGCACGATCGACACCGTCGACCCGGACCGCAGCCCGGCCTCCGTGAGGTCGCTCGTGGGCGACAGCACGCGCCCCTGCCCCGACCCCGACGGCGAGGTGCCGACCTGGAGCGTGAGCCGGTCCGGGACGGCCGTGCCCGACCGGGTGGGGTCTCCCGCGAACAGCGCCTCGGCGACGTCGCGCACGGTGGCCGTCGCGTCGGCCGTGACGGCGACGTTGGTCGTGCTGGCGTCGGGTCGGTGCAGCGTGAGCTTGATTCGCACGAAGGTTCCTGTTCAGGTCCGGGGAGAGGGACGGGCAGGCCGGGAGGCTCCGACGGGCCGGCGACGGTGCCGAGGGCACGACCGGTCGGGGCACGCGTCGAGCGCGCCCGCCGCGGCCGACGCCGTCAGCCGTCGTCGGTGAGGTCGAGCAGGGGCAGGTCGGCCGAGGTCACGAGGCGTGACGCCACGGCGTACTCGACGAGGCGCGCGCGACGGTTCGTCGCGAGCGCGCCGGGGCCGCCGCGCAGGCCCTTGACCCCGATCCGGTCGAGCTTGTCGCACACGTTGTCGAGCTTGCGGTTGAAGCGCGTCGTGGCCCAGCCCAGCCGGGCCGCGGCAGCGGCGGACGACGGGATCTCCGACAGGCCCGTGCCGTCGCGACGCAGCATCGGCTCGGCCAGCGCCACGATGAGCTGCTTCTGGCTCGTGGTGAAGGTGATCATGCCGATGGTCGTCGCGCCGCCCGACTCGGTGTCCTCCGAGCGGATCTCCTGGTACGGAGCGCCGCGCAGCTGCGCGGTGAGCTCGTACGTCGTCGGCCCGGCGGTGAACACGATCGACGTCGTCGGGAAGACGATCGGAAGGCGGTTGCCCGGCGAGAGCCACGACTGGACCCCTCCGCCCGAGTCGCACACCGTCGCGGAGATGAGCGACCCGACGTTGGCGAGCCACCAGATGCCGCCCTCGTGGTTGATGCGCAGGAACCGCCGGTGCAGGTACGGGTTGTCCTCGATCGCGAGGTCGCCGTCCCGCCCGATCTCGAACGGGTCGCCGTCCACGGACGGGCGGAACCACTCCCCGCAGAACTCGACCGCGAGCTCGCTCACGCCGCCTCCCCCGTCACGCAGGCCTTCTGGGGCGACGCGGAGAACTTGCCGTCCCGGTCCACGATGACCTCGATGCAGACCTGCTCGCCCGGCTTGGCCCGGAGCTCGACCGACGTCTCGTCGAACGCGTCCTTGTACGGTGAGTCCTCGATGGGGTCGAGCTTCTTCCAGGCGAACATGTCGCCCTCCTGCGCCTTGTCGGAGTCGTAGGCCCACGTGAACGTCGCGACCTCGCGCGCCGGGTCGTACGTGCCGACGAGGTCGTTCACCGGCGGGACGAGGTCGCCGAGGTTGTCCGACGGCACGAAGTCGTCGTCCGTGGCAGCCGACTCCTCGCCGCCGGCCGTGGAGTCGTGGTCGTCCGGGGTCGTCGCGTCCGGCCGGAGCAGGAAGAACCCCCCGACCGCGACCGCGACCCCGACGACGCCGGCGAGCGTCGCCCACAGCGCGCCCCGGCCGGACCGCACCTCGGCCGGTGCCGCGGACGCGGAGCCCTCGTCGGGTCCGGTCGGCCGGTGGACCGTGTCCTCGACCGGAGGCTGGCCCCAGACGCCCGGGCGCCGCGCGCCCGGGTACATGCGCGAGGGGTCCGTGAGCTCGGCCACCGGCGCGTGCGCGCCCGGCCCGACGGCGGAGGTCGGCGTGGTGCCGGACGTGTGCGCGGGCGCACCCTGGTGCCAGGCCGCGGGAGCGTAGGGCTGCTGCGGGGTGTGCGGGCCCGGCTGCTGCGGCGGGGCCGGCGGTCCCGGCGCGACGGTCTGACCCGGCCACGGGGTGCCCTGCTGACCCGGCCGCAGCGGGGTCGTCGGCTGGGTGGGCCGGCTCGGCGCGACCGGTCCCGACGAGGTCCCGCCGGGTCCCGACGGGTCGATGGAGACGACCTGGCGCAGGCGCGTCCCGGCGTCGTCGTCCGGCTCCTCCTCCTGAACGTGTCCCGTGTCGTCCAGCAGGTCGATCGGCGTCACCGCGTACGACAGCTCGTTCTGCACCTGCTGGAGGGCCCGCGCGAACGCGAGGACCGTCGGGTAGCGCGACCCCGGGTTCTTCGCCATCGCCGTCGCGAGCACGCGCTCGAGCGACGCGGGCACGTCCGTGCGGCCCGTCGGGGGCAGCGGCGAGGTCTCGATGCGCGAGATGAGGTTGGCGCTCGAGTTCGAGCCGCCGGGCACCTCGAAGGGCGTCCGCCCCGCGAGGAGCGTGTACGTCGTCGCGGCGAGCGCCCACACGTCCGTCGCGATGCCGCTGCGCGGCGGCTCGGCGAACGACTCGGGCGGTGACCACGGGATGGACATGCCCTCGGCGCGCGCGGCGTCGTCGACGGTGGACGAGATGCCGAAGTCCGTGAGCGCCGGGTGCCCGTACTCGGTCACGAGGATGTTCGCGGGCTTGATGTCGCGGTGCAGGATCCCGGCCCGGTGCGCCGTCTCCACCGCACCGGCGATCTGGACCGCGGTGCGCAGCGCCTCGGCGACCGAGAGCCGCTCGGTGCGGTACCGCGCACCCAGGTTGGGCCGCGAGCAGTACTCCATGGCGAGGTACGGGCGGCCGTCGTCGGCGATGTCCGCCTCGTACATCGTGACGATCGACGGGTGCGTCGAGAGCGTCGCCATGAGGTCGGCCTCGGCGTCGAACGCCGCCCGCTGCGAGTGGCT
>JAQSXO010000500.1 GCA_029256625.1 Cellulosimicrobium sp.
GCGGCCTCGACGGACGCGCGCAGCGCCTCGGGGTCGGGCGGCGGCCCCCAGCGGTAGACGACGAGGCTCGCGACCTCGGCGCCCGCCTCGGCGAACACGACGTCGAGGCCGTCGGCACCGGCGCCGTGGTGCTGGACGGCGATGCGCAGCCCGGCGACGCCCTCGCCGAGCAGCACGTCGGCGATCTCCGCCGACGTCTCGGACTCGGCGACCCAGTCGGCGGTGAGACCGGCGGCCTGGATCGCGCCGCGTGCCTTGGGCCCGCGCGCGACGATCCGCGCGTCGGCGAGCACCTCGAGCAGGCGGTCGGCGAGGCCGTGCGCGTCCGCGGCCTCGACCCAGGACCGGAAGCCGATGCCGGTCGTGACCACGACGACGTCCGGCGGGTGCTCGACGAGGTCGCGCGTCCCCGCGAGGAGCTGCTCGTCGTCGGCGTGCGGGATCATGCTCAGCGCGGGCGCGTGACGGACCTCGGCACCCCGGCGTTGGAGGGCGGCGGCGAGCTCGCTCTTGCGACGGTCCGCCGTGACGAGCACCGTGCAGCCGGCCATGACCTGGCCGAGGGCGGGGCGATCGGCGTCGGGGCCGGGCGCGAGATCGACCCGCGCGTCCGGGACCGACCCTCCGTGGGCCGAGGTCACGACGGGCGGGTCGATCTCGGTGCTGCCGGTGCTGCTCACGCGACCGTCGCCGGGTCGAGCCGTCCCTCGGCGGCGACGTCCCCCACCACGATGATCGCCGGGGCCCGGACCCCGACCTGGGCGGCGCGCTCCACGACCTCGCCGAGCGGGGCCCGCGTGACGCGCTGGCGCGGCGTCGAGCCGCTCTCCACGATGGCGACGGGCAGCGCGGGGTCGGCCCCGGCGCCGAGGGCCTGGGCCGTGATGCGTGCGAGCTGCGAGACACCCATGAGGACCACCAGCGTAGCCGTGCGGTCGCGCACCCCGGCGAGCGCGGCGGCGTCGAGCCCGTCGTGCCCGCTGATCACGTGGAACGCGGCGACCGTCCCCCGGTGCGTGAGCGGGATGCCCGCGAGCGCCGGCACGCTCAGCGCGCTGGACACGCCCGGCACGACGTCGACCGGCACGCCCGCCTCGCGGCACGCGATCACCTCCTCGCCGCCGCGCCCGTAGACGAACGGGTCGCCGCCCTTGAGCCGCACGACGCGCCGGCCGCGCTGCGCCTGCTCCACGAGGATCGCGTTGATCTCGTGCTGCGGCACGGGGTGGTTCCCGGGCGTCTTGCCGACGTCGATCACCTCGACCCCGGGCGCGAGCTCGTCGAGCACGTCGACCGGTCCGAGCCTGTCGGCGACGACGACGTCCGCCTCCGCGAGCGCCCGGCGACCCCGGACGGTGAGCAGGTCGACGGCGCCCGGCCCTCCACCGACGAGCGTCACGCTCCCGAGCCCGCCGGACGCCGGACGGTGGCGCCGCTGGTCGGCCCCGCCCGAGCGCAGGTGCTCGGCGATCGCGTCGCGCACCGCGCGGGCCCGCCGCGGGTCCACGCCGCGCTGCTCGGCCGAGCTGTCGGCAGCTCGTCGCCCCTGAGCGAGAACGTCCGCCGACGGGTGCGCCGCGGGGACGTCCGTGACGACCCCGACGAGCACGTCGCCGCTGTGGGTCGTCGCGGGCGTGCGCGCGGTGCCCTCGTGCGCGGCCCCGGCGTTGACGCACCACGTGCGGCGCGCGGCAGCCCATGCCGCGACGTCGCGGTTGGTCCCCGAGTCGTCCGTCGCCGCGAGCACGAGCCACGCGTCCTCGACGTCGGACTCGCGGACCTCGCGCGGCGCCCAGGTGACGCGACCGCCCGGTCCGGCACCGCCGTCCGGCGACCGCTGAGCCGACGACGGGGCCGGGCCGGGCCCGAGGAGCGGAGCGTGCAGCGAGGCCGCGACGAGGTCGCGCAGGTCCTCGCAGACCTGGGGCGCGACGACGCGGACGTGCGCGCCGTCGTCGGCCATGGCTCGCGCACGGCGCGCCGCGACGGGGCCGCCGCCGGCGACGAGGACCGTGCGCCCGGCGAGGTCGAGGCCGAGCAGGGTGGTCACGGCGCACCGTCCGCGGCCTCGGGGAGGGCGACGGGACGGTTCCCCACGTGCACGACGCCGTCGCGCACCTCCACGGGCCACGTCGCCAGGTCCGGGGCGAGGCCCTGGACGGGCACGTACCCGGCGGCCTCGAGGCACCGGCCGGTCGCGAGGTCGAAGACCTGCTTGTACATGGGCCCGGCGACCGTGGGCACGCCGCCACGCGTGCCGACGATGCCGCGCGACATGACGTTCGCGCCCGAGTACGGGTCGCGCTGCTGCACGACGCGCACCGTGTCGTCGGGGAGGCGGAACAGCGCGACCTGCACCCCGCCGACGAGGGCGGCGGCGCCGCGCTCGACGAGGAGGTCGCGCAGGAGGCACACGCGCTCCCACTCCGCGGCCTCCGACGCGGCTGTCTCCCCGAGGTGCACGGCCTGCTCTGCTGACACGACGCTCATCGACGGACCTCCAGGGTCGTGCCGGCGATCACCACGGGGCCGGCGGGGACGGTGGCGAGGCCCGCGGCGCGGGCCTCCTCCAGGGCGGCGCGCTCGTCCGCCGTCGCGGGCCGGATCTGGCCGCGCTCGGTGACGTACGCGAGGTCGGGGTCCGGCTCGGCGGGCGCGTTGACGAACGAGCCGAAGCGACGCAGCTTCTCCGGGTCCTCGAGGACCGCGCGCCACTCGTCCTCGTAGTCGCCGACGTGGCGGGCCATCGCGGCGTCGAGGTCGGCGCCGAGGCCGAGC
>JAQSXO010000501.1 GCA_029256625.1 Cellulosimicrobium sp.
TGTGGGCGACGCTCCAGAAGGACGGCGAGCAGTGAGGCCGTTCCGCGCCGAGGCGCACGGGTACGTCGCGGAGCTCGAGCCGTCGGAGCGGATCGTGCTCGCGCAGCTCGCGGGCGACGTGGCGCAGATGCTCCAGGAGGGTCTGCCCGGCCGGCCGGGCACGAGCGGGGTGCCCGACGACGCGTGGTCGCCTCCCGGCTGGACGGGTCCCGTGCCCGGTGGGCACGCGTCGGACGCGACGCCGCCGCCCGACCCGGCGGTGCGCCGTCTGCTCCCCGACGCCTCGGACGACGTGGAGGTGGCGGCCGAGTTCCGGAGGTTCACCCAGGACGACCTCGCGGCGCGGAAGGTCGGGCGGCTCGTGCTGCTGGGCCGCACGCTCGTGGACTCGGAGCCCACGGAGGCCGCTCCGTTCGTCGTGGTGCGGGAGGAGGCCGAGGACGTCGCGGGAGCGTTGACCGACGTGCGCCTCGTGCTCGCGGAACGGCTCGGGCTGCGGACCGACGAGCAGGTCGAGGGCCTGTACGACGAGCTGGACCGCGAGGGGGACGACGGCCCCGACGGCGCCGAGGCGGGCGGTGCCCCGCGGCGGTTCCTCGTGAGCGTGTTCCTCCTCACGGGCCTGCTCCAGGAGTCGCTCGTGGACGGCATGCTCGCCGACCTGCGCGCGGGCCGCGGCGGTCGGCGCTGACCGTCGGTCGCGAGCGCCGGCGCCGCGTGCCGGTCCTGAGCGGGGCGGGGTGCGCGGCGCGCGCCGCCTGTGGGCGCTGCCACAGGCGGGGGCCGCGGTTCGGTGCGCCTCGCGCGGGGGCACGCCAGTAGGCTCGGGCGGGTGAACGACGCTCCCATCGGGATCTTCGACTCGGGCGTGGGCGGCCTGACCGTCGCCCGCTCGATCCTCGACCAGCTCCCGAACGAGTCCCTGCTCTACCTCGGGGACACGGCGAACAGCCCGTACGGCCCCAAGCCCCTCGCCGCCGTGCGCGCGATGGCGCTCGCGGTGATGGACCAGCTCGTCGACGACGGCGTGAAGATGCTCGTCATCGCCTGCAACTCGGCGACGGCGGTCGCGCTCCCCGACGCACGCGAGCGGTACACCGTGCGACGTGGCATCCCGGTCGTCGAGGTGATCCTGCCGGCCGCGCGCCGCGCGGTGCTCGCGACGCGCTCCGGGCGCATCGGCGTGATCGGGACCAAGGCGACGGTCGACTCGCGCGCCTACGAGGACGCGTTCGCGGTCGCCCCGGGCGTCGAGGTGACGTCGCAGGCGTGCCCGGCGTTCGTGCCGCTCATCGAGCAGGGCATCACGTCCGGGCCGGAGGTCCTGCGCGTGGCGCACGAGTACCTCGACCCGGTCAGGGCCGCGGGCGTCGACACGCTCGTGCTCGGCTGCACGCACTACCCGCTGCTGACGGGCGCGATCTCCTACGTGATGGGCGAGGAGGTCACGCTCGTGTCGAGCGCGGAGGAGACCGCCAAGGACGTCTACCGCACGCTCGTCGCGCACGACCTCGAGCGCTCGCGCGACGCGGGCCCGCCGCAGCACCGCTTCCTGGCGACCGGGAGCGCGGAGCCGTTCGAGCACCTCGCGCGCCGGTTCCTCGGCCCCGAGGTGCTCAGCGTGGAGGCCGCCTGATGCGCCTCGTCACGGTCGGCTGCTCGGGGTCGTTCGCGGGGCCTGATTCGCCCGCGTCGTCGTACCTCGTCCAGGTCCCGGCCGCCGAGGCGGCGGCAGCGGGGTTCGAGGCGCGCGACTGGAACGTCGTGCTCGACCTCGGCAACGGGTCGCTGGGCGCGCTCCAGCGGTTCGTCGACCCGCTCGACCTCGACGCGGTCGGGCTGTCGCACCTGCACCCCGACCACTTCGTCGACGTCTGCGGGCTGTACGTGTACCTGCGCTACCACCCGGAGCGCGGCTCGGCGCGGACCGGGGTGCCGAGCCGCCTGACCGTGCTCGGGCCGTCGGGCACGGCCGGGCGGCTCGAGGCCGCGTACGGCGCCGAGCCGGGCGACGGGATGGGCGAGGAGCTCGACGTGCGGACCTGGGAGCAGGGGGCGCCCGTCCGGGTCGGCCCCCTCGTGCTCGAGCCGTACCGGGTCTTCCACCCGGTCGAGGCGTACGGGGTGCGGGTCACCGGCCCGTCGTCGCTGCGGCCGGGCGAGCAGGCCGTGCTCGCGTACACGGGCGACACGGACGCGTGCGACGGCGTCGTCGAGCTCGCGCGCGACGCCGACCTGCTGCTCTCCGAGGCCGCGTTCCACGAGGGCCGCGACGACCGCGTCGAGCGCGGCATCCACCTCACGGGCCGCCGCGCGGGGGAGGTCGCGACCGCGGCCGGCGCGCGCCGGCTGGTGCTGACGCACCTCCCGGCGTGGAACGACCCCGAGCGCTCACGTGCCGAGGCGCGCGAGACGTACGCCGGCCCGGTCGACGTCGCGACGACGGGCGCGGTCTTCGACCTCTAGCCGCTGAGTGCATGAAATCGTCGCGGTCGGCCCCCGACGACGCGACTATTTGATGCACTCAGCGGTCGGCCGGGGGTCGGTAGGGTGGCGGCATGACCAACCCCTCCTCGTCCCCGGGCACGGCCGCGCCCCTCCGCGCCGACGGCCGCACGCCCGACCAGCTCCGCCCCGTGACCATCACCCGCCACTGGCTCGACCAGGCCGAGGGCAGCGTGCTCGTCGAGTTCGGCCGCACGCGCGTGCTGTGCGCGGCGTCGTTCACCGAGGGCGTGCCGCGCTGGCGCAAGGGGTCGGGCGAGGGCTGGGTC
>JAQSXO010000502.1 GCA_029256625.1 Cellulosimicrobium sp.
GGCCACGTCAACGTCTCGCCCAAGGGCATGGCGGGCACGTTCGTCGTGCTCGACCCGCACCGCGTCGCCTACCTCGACTACACCGGGTCGGGCGCGGAGGCTCCCGCGCACCTGCGGGAGAACGGCCGCATCGTCGTGATGTTCTGCGCGTTCGCCGGGCCGCCCAACATCGTCCGGTTCCACGGCACCGGCCGGTACGTCGAGGCCGGGAGCGCCGAGTTCGACGCCCTGCGCGGGCACTTCGCCAAGGCGGAGACCGCCGGGCAGCGCGGCATCGTCGTCGTGGACGTCACGCGCGTCTCCGACTCGTGCGGGTTCTCCGTGCCGCACCTGGAGCTCGTCGAGGACCGCGACCTGCTCGACCGCTGGGCCGACCGCAAGACCCCCGAGCAGCTCGACGCCTACCGCGTCACCAAGAACTCCACGAGCATCGACGGCCTCCCGGCGATCGGCGAGCCCGCCGACCCCGTCAGCACGTCGTCGCGGTCGAGCGCGACCTCTCGCTGACGAGTCGACGCGTCCGCCACCGGTCACGGCGTCGTCGCGCGACTGCGCGAGCAGGTGCTGACAGCCTTCTGGTCCGTCAGTCGCCGGGCGACGTCGCGTCGAGGTAGGCCCGGCCACGCGGCGAGAGGCGGTAGCCGACGTCGAGGCTCTCGGTGAGGCCCAGCTCCTTGAGCCGGCGCACGCGCACCTTGAAGTCGTCGCGCGCCATCCCCAGTCCGGCGGCGAGCTCGCGCGCGACGACGCCCTCGTGGGCGGCGACCAGCTCGAGGTACTGCCGGGTCCACGGCGCGGCGGCGGCACGGTCCTTGCGGGCGAGGCTCGCGCGGATCTGCTCGACGGCGTCCGCGTCCAGGTCGGCGTCCTCGCGCAGCGCGACGCGCGGGTCGGGCCCGGCGAGCCGGATCTCCACGCGGTAGAGGTCGCCCTCGCGCGCGGCGCCCCGCGCGAGCACCCGCTCGGGCGAGGCCATCCCCGCGAGCCGCGCCTCGTCGTCGGACACGAGCGGCGCGCCGTCCGCGCCGGTGGGTACGCGCTCGACCGACGTCACTTCGACGACCCCGATACGCGTGCGCTGGAGCGTCCCGACCTTCACGCGCGGGGTCGTCCAGCGGCGGAACGCGAGGGTCACGGTCCCGTCCTGGAGGCCGCGCAGCGTGCGGGCGTCGAGGAGCACGCCTCCGAGCGTACGACGCCGCCACCCCGATCTCCCGAGGTAGAGCCCCGGTCACGCGAGGTAGAGCCGTGGTCATGACCAGGGCTCTACCTCGGCGCACCAGGGCTCTACCTCGGCGGGGTCGGGTCTAGGGGACCGGTCAGGCGAGCTCGGGGCGGCGCGCGACGGTGAGGACGTGCGTGTCGGGCCAGTCGACGGGCTCGCCGGTCGTGGCGTCGTGCAGCGCGGCGACGGGCGCGAGGGCGTGCTCGACGACCCACTCGTTGCGCCACGCGCCGCTGCCCGGCTCGAGCTCGAAGCCGGCGTCCGCGAGCAGGTCCGCCCACCGCGGGCCGCTGAGGTCGCAGAACCGCTCGTGGCACTCGGACAGCCAGTTGTCGACGTAGTCCTTGCGGGTGAGGAACTCCATGGCCTCGCGCAGCGTGAGCCGCCACGACCCGGGGCCGAGCCGTTCGGGCGCGAACGCGGCGCCGGACAGGCGCGGGAAGTCGTGCGCGAACTGGACCAGGCGCGCGTCGGTGGACAGCGCCCCGACCCAGGCGGCGACGTCCGCGCGCTCGAGGTCGTCGAGGTCCGTGCGCGCCCCGCCGGGCCCGTCCCCGGCGGCCGCGGCGCCGTCGTCGGTCCGCAGCGTGAGCACGACCACGCGGTCCGGCTCGGCGGGACCGCACACGTCCGAGTTGATCCACACGCCGCCCGGTCGCGTGTGGGCGTGGACGCGGCGTGCGAAGGTCTCGACGTCGCGCACGCCCGCGCCGTACGACGACACCTCGTGCGTGAGCGCGATCGTCAGGGTCGTGTCGACGGTCGCGTCGGGCATCACGGACCGGTCGAGGATGTTGGCCTGCACGAACCAGACGTGCGGGTTCGCGAACGCGCCCTGCGCCTTCTTGTGCTCGGCCTCGGCGACGAGGTGCCGCGCGACGTCGACCCCGAACAGGTCCGACTCGTGCAGGCGCGGCTCGCGCGCGACGTGCTCGAGCAGGCCGCCGGTCGCGCACCCGATGTCGACGATCCGCCCGGGCCGCACGTGCGGCGCCACCTGGGCCCACTTGCGCGCCGACGCGTCCTCGAACGCGGCGGCGTACGTGCGGTAGTCACGCGTCGAGGTGAGGTCGCCGTCGCCGGAGACGACCGGGTCGGCGAAGATGCGCCGGACGTCCTCCACGAACCGGTAGCGCGCATAGAACCCGGGCACGGCGGGGTGCGCGACGTCGCGCCAGCGCTCGTCCCCCGCGGCGATCTGCTCGACGACGTCCCACGGCCGGGCGGGAGGCTCGCCGCCGGGCTCGGCGGCGTCGAGCTCCACGCCTGCGACGCGGTACCCGAGCGCGCGGTAGGCGTCCACGAGGGCGGGGGTCGAGCACGCGACGACGGTGTCGGCGGGGTCGGGCGCGACCCCGGTCGCCGTCGCGACGCTCGTCACGACGAGGTGCGCGAACCGGTCGTCCGGCGCGACGTCGGGCACGGGCACGACGACGGACGCGATCCCCTCGCGCGTCGTGACGTTCTCGACGAGCGCCTCGCGCCGGTGCCCGGGCAACGGGTTGCGGCGCGTGCCCGCGTGGTTCGCCGACGTGACGACCCAG
>JAQSXO010000040.1 GCA_029256625.1 Cellulosimicrobium sp.
CTCCTCGTCGGTCACGCCGTACGAGAGGTACACCGCGACGAAGTCCAGGCCGCCGGCCGTGAACAGGTCGTAGTGGTTCTGGTTGTCGCCCTCGCGCCACGGGCCGCCGTAGGACGCGTCCTGCCAGCCGGTCGACAGCGCCTCGTACCGGTCCGGGCCGTAGTACGCGTTGTAGAGCGCGCCGGGGCCGTTGTCGGCGCCCGTGAGGTTGTCGTGGTTGCCCGCCAGGACGCCGTTGGGGATGCCCGCGTCGTCGAGCAGGCGCTGGGCGGACGACGAGAACTCGTACTCGCCGCGCACCTGGGCCGCCATCGCGTGGTCTGCCGGTGTGCGGGTGTAGTTCTCGACGATGTCGCCCGTGTGCGCGACGTACTCGATGCCGCGCTCGTCGGCGTTGTCGACGACCCACTGCACGAGGTCGGTGTAGGTCTTCGCCCACACCGCACGCTCCTCGGCGGTCTCCTGCTCGACGGCTCCCTCGGACAGGTACTGCGTGTCCGTGAAGTGGACCATCGAGAAGTCGTAGGCGTCGCGGTCCGCGAACGACGTCGGCTCCTCGGTGCCGACGCCGTCGTCGATGTCGTCGGCGAACGGGTCGGTGCCGGTGACGAGGACGTGGACCGTCCCCTGCGTCGCGTGCCGCGCGGACAGCGTGGCCGTCAGGCTCGTCGGCCCCTCGACGGCGCCGCGCGCGGAGACGAGCGCCTCCCAGGCCGCGCCGTCCCAGACGTGGAGCGTCGCGAGACGCTGCGGGTCGATGACGCCGTCCCACCGGACGGTCTGCCCGGTCACGTCGCCCGCGGCCGGGATCTCGAAGCGCTGGAACGCGACGTCGGCGGCGGGCGCCGCGTCGAGCGTCGCGCCGTCGCCCGGGACGAGCGCGCCGACGTCGGCCGGGCTCTCCCCCTCGACGTGCAGGACGTCGGTGGGCACCTCGGCGGTCTCGCCCTGCGCCGCGACGACGGGCGAGCGCACCTCGGCGCGCGCGAACGTCGCCGTGACGTCGCCGCCACCGGGGGCGCTGACGCGCGCCCCGAGCTCGACGGAGCCCTCGACCCCGGTCGTCCCGGTCGCGGGAGCGAGGTCGGTCGGGACGTCGGGGACCCCGAGGCTCGTGAAGCCGATCTCGTGCGTGCTCGCGTTGCCGAGCACGTCCGTCGCCGTGACGACGAGGGTGTGCGCCCCGGGCTCGAGGCCCGGGCCGACGGGTGCGCCCACCTCGACGACCTCGCCGTCGAGCGTGACGGCCGGGCCCTCGAGCACGCCCGAGGCGTCCGTGAGCTCGACCGCGAGGCTGGTCGCCGTGGCGAGCTCGGCCCCGGCGGCGGGCGTGCTCGCCGCGACGGCGGGTCCCGTGTTGTCGGTCGTGACCGTGCGACGGGCCGTGGCGCCCGCCGCGGTCGAGGCGGTCAGGACGTGCTCGCCGTCGGCGAGGGTCGCGGTGTCGAGGTCGGCGCGCAGGCCGGGCGCGGGGGCGTCGGCGTCAGGGGTGACGTCGAACGTGAGGACGGCCTCGCGCGGCTTGGTCGTGCTCGAGCCGCAGTCGCCGTCGCCGAGCGAGTACGACGACGCGACGTCGACCGGGGCCGCGGTGCCGTGGCTCGGCTCGAGGCCGATGCCCGAGATCGCGAAGTCGTCGCGGTTGTCGCCGCACGCGGTCGGGTAGGTGCCCGTGACGAACCGGACGGTGTTGCGCCCGGCGGCGAGGTAGGCGTTGGGCACGTCGACGCGCACGGTCTCGCTCACGTAGTCGCGGTCGACGAGGTCGATGCGCTGGCCGTTCACGAGCAGGTGGTTCGCGTAGCGGGCCTCGATCGAGTTCGAGCCCACGGTGAAGACGAACTGTGACGCACCGGCACCGAGGGTCGTGGTGGTCGTGAGCAGCGCGCCGTCGACCTCGATCCCCGTCGGGGCGTCACCGCCGGCGGGCGGGGTCGCGAGCACGGTGCGCGTGCCGTTGAGGCGCTCGCCGTCCGCCGGCGTGAGCGCCGGCGCGCCGGGCGCCGAGTTGTTCACCGTCACGCCGCTCGTCGCGGACTGGCTCGACGCGGTCGTGGCGGTGAGCGTGTGCGCGCCGTTCTCGAGCGTCGTGGTGTCGAGCTCCGCCGCGAGGCCGGTCGTCGCGGCCGGGTCCTGCGTGACCGTGAACGTCAGGTCGGCCGTCAGGACGCGGGAGGTGTTGGTCCCGCACGAGCCGTCGCCGAACTGGTAGGTGAAGCGGTTGCCGGAGCCGTCGGCGACCTCGCCGAGCAGCTCGAGCGAGACCTCGGTGAGGTCGAAGTCGTCGTAGTTGGAGCCGCACGACGTGGGGACCGCACCCACGACGAACCGCACGGCGTTCTCCCCCTGGACGAGCAGGTCGTGCGGCACGTCGAGCGCGACGCGCTCCGAGACCATGTCGCGGTCGAGCTCGATCCGTGTGCCGTTGACGAGCACGTGGCTGCCGTAGCGCTTCTCGATCGAGTTGCTACCGACGTCGAACAGGAGGTGGGCCGTGGCGGGGGTCGCCGTGGCGCCCGCCAGCGGCTCACCGTCGACGGCGAGCTCGGTGACCGGGTCGCCCGCCTGGACGGGCCGGGCCGTGACCGCGACCGTGCCGTCGAGGTACGTCCCCGCGGTCGGGTGCAGCACCGGGGTGCCGCTCGGCTCCTCGGCACCGGCCGCGGCCGTGGCACCGGATCCCGGCACGGTGGCGGCAGGGGCCGCGGCGGCCAGCGGGACGGTCGTCCCCACGGCGAGGCTCGCACCGAGCACGGCGGCGAGCGCGCGTCGTCTTCTGCGGGTACGGGGCGTGTGCACGAGGTCGTGCATCGGGGTGTCCTTTCGTCGTCGACAGGCGCGGGCGCGGCCGGCCGCCGGCCGGCGACGGCCGCACCCGTACCGGACCATCCCGGGCACGGGTGAACTCTCGGACGAGACGGGACGAACGCGGACCGAACGCCGGGAGACGTTCCGGTGCGCGGGCGGGCAGGGCGTCCGAGGACGACGAAGGCCGCCCACCCGGAGGGTGGACGGCCTGGTCAGGGATGGTGCGCCATCAGGGACTCGAACCCCGAACCCGCTGATTAAGAGTCAGCTGCTCTGCCAATTGAGCTAATGGCGCGCGAGAGGGAACACTACCAGCGGCCGGAGTCGACCCTCGCGAGGAGGATCACGCTCCCGTCGCCGTCCCGGCCCTCGACCGGCACGGCTCGGGCCGCCCGGTAGACGGACGGCCCGATCGGTGGTGGTGCGCCATCAGGGACTCGAACCCCGAACCCGCTGATTAAGAGTCAGCTGCTCTGCCAATTGAGCTAATGGCGCGCGAGAGAAAACACTAGCAGCCGCGGGCGCGCCGGGAAAATCCGTTCCGCCCGTCCCCGTGTGACGTCGGCGACAGCACCCGGACGGCGCTCCGCGAGCGCCTCTAGAGGTACAGCCCCGTCGGGCCGTCCTCCTCGATCTCCTGGGAGACGGCGTGCACGTCACGCTCGCGCAGCAGCACGAGGTCGCGCCCCCCGAGCTCGACCTCCGCGCGGTCGTCCGGGTCGAACAGGACGCGGTCGCCCACCGCCACCTGGCGCACGTGCTCACCAGCGGCGACGACGACCGCCCAGGCCAGACGCTTGGGGCCGACGGCCGTCGCAGGGATGACGAGGCCCGCCGAGCTCTGCCGCTCGCTCGCGTCGACCTCGGGGTCGACGAGCAGCCGGTCGTGGAGCATCCGGATCGGCAGGTCACGGGCCGCCGACCGGGCCGAGGACGGGCGGGACGAGGAGGTGGGGGGCGCGGACGTCGTCTTGCTCACAGCCACAACGCTACCGGTGCCGCGGACCCTCACCTACGCTCGGACCCACACCCTGGCCGGACCGAAGGAGATCCATGTCCACGCGCCTCACCGTCGGCGACACCGCTCCCGACTTCACCCTGCCCGCCGCCGACGGCAGCACCGTCACGCTCTCCGACCTGCGCGGCAAGCACGTCGTCGTGTACTTCTACCCGGCCGCCGGCACCCCCGGCTGCACGACCGAGGCGTGCGACTTCCGCGACAGCCTCGCCTCGCTCCAGGGCGCCGGGTACTCGGTGGTCGGCGTCTCCCCCGACCCCGTGGACAAGATCGCGGCGTTCGTCGAGGCGGAGCACCTGACCTTCCCGCTCGTCTCGGACGCGGACAAGACCGTCCTCGAGGCCTACGGGGCGTGGGGCGAGAAGAAGCTCTACGGCAAGACCGTCGTGGGCGTCATCCGCTCGACGGTCGTCGTCGACCCGGACGGCAAGGTCGAGCTCGCGCAGTACAACGTCAAGGCGACGGGCCACGTGGCCAAGCTGCGCCGGGACCTGGGCATCGACCCCAGGTAGTCGCCGCGGTCGAGCGCTGCGTCCCCGCGCGAGCGCTGCGTCCCGGGACGCAGCGCCGACCGGGGACGCAGCGCTCGCGCCGTAGACTGACCTCCGCGCGCGAGTGGCGTAACTGGCAGCCGCGCCAGGTTTAGGTCCTGGTGTCCTCGGACGTGCGGGTTCGAGTCCCGCCTCGCGCACCGTCGTCCCGGGCGCATTGTCGCCGGCGCGGGCTTTCACCCGGCCATCAACTGGACGCCCGTCCAGTTGGGCGGCTAGCCTGACGTCACAGCCGGTGCCCGCACCATTGCCCCCTGCCGGTGCGGGTACCGGCTTCCACCGTCGAGGCGCATCCTGCGCGCGCACGACGGCCTCTGACCGAGACGCGAACGGCCCGGCACCTCGAAGGTGCCGGGCCGTTCGTGTGCGCGAGGGCAGGGAGCCGCTCAGGCGTCCTGCGCCGGGGAGCCGTCGTTCGCCGCGGCGATCTGGCGTCGGACGTCCTCCATGTCGAGGCCCTTGACCGCGTCCACGACCTGCTTGAGCGCAGGAGCGGGGAGCGCGCCGGGCTGGGAGAACACGAGGATGCCCTCGCGGAAGGCCATGAGCGTCGGGATCGACGTGATGTTGGCGGCGGCCGCGAGGCCGCGCTCGGCCTCGGTGTCGATCTTGCCGTGCACGACGTCGGGGTTCTCCTCCGACGACGCCTCGAACACCGGGGCGAACATCTTGCACGGACCGCACCAGTCGGCCCAGAAGTCGACGAGCACGATGTCGTTCTCGGTGATCGTCTGCTCGAAGGTGGACTCGGTGAGCGTCTGCGTGGCCATGGGTGATCCTCCTCGGACGTGGGGTTCTGCCTCGTAGAGCACCGACCCGGCGGCAGGTATTCCCGCGCAGCTCCCCGGAGCACCCGCGCCCGGACCCGTGCCCCTGCCGACCCGGCGCGCCACCAGCCTCTACGCTGCCCCTGTGACGAACGCCACCACCGCCCCCCGGCTCTCGCGCGCCACGATCGCGGGCTACGCCGCAGGCTCCGTCGGCACCGGGGGCTTCGGCACCCTGCCGGGACTCGTGCTGCTCGTGTACCTGACCGACGCGCTCGCGGTCCCCGCGGCGGTCGCGGGGCTCATCGTCACCGGCGCGAAGGTCTGGGACGTCGTCATCGACCCCTTCATCGGGTACGGCTCCGACCGCGACCTCGCGCGCACCGGGTCGCGCCGGCGCTTCATGACGATCGGCGCCCTCACGCTGCCCGTGCTCTTCGCGCTGACGTTCGCCGTCCCCTCAGCCGCGGGACCCACCGCCGCCGCGATCTGGGTGCTCGTCGCGTTCCTCCTCTCGGCGACGGCGTTCTCCCTCTTCCAGGTCCCGTACATCGCGCTGCCCACCGAGCTCGACCCCACCTACGACGGACGCACGCGGCTGCTCGCGTGGCGCGTCGCGGCGCTCGCGTTCGCCATCCTCCTGTTCGGCGCCGGGGGCCCGGCGCTGCGCGGCGGCGGCGACTCGACCTCGGGCTACCTCGTCATGGGTGTCGTGTCGGGCGTGGTCATCGGCGTGGGCATGCTCGTCGCGTCGCGCGTGGCTCCGCGCGTCGCGCCGCGCCCGCACGACGTCCGGGACGGCGGATCGCCCGCCGGGACGACGACGGCGCTCGCCCCCGCCGCGTCGACGTCCGCCTCGCGCGCGTGGACCCTCGCGGTCCGCGAGGCCTTCGACGCGCTGCGCCGCTCGCGGCCGTTCCGCACGCTGCTCGCCGCGTTCTTCCTCCAGGCGGTCGCCACCGGCCTCATGCTCGCCGGTGCCGCGTACGTCGCCCGGTACGTGCTGCACGACGAGGCCGCGGTGAGCTACCTCTTCGCCGCGCTCATCGCCCCCGCGCTGCTCTGCATGCCGCTGTGGACCCGGCTCGCGCGCCGTGACGGGAAGGAGCGCGGGTTCGCCGTCGCCACGGTGCTCTTCGCGGTCGCCGCGCTCGGCATGGTCCCGCTCCTGTGGGCGCCCGGCGCCTGGGTGTACGTGCCCACGGCGCTCGCCGGCATCGCCTACGCGGGCATGCAGGCGCTCCCGCTCGCCATGCTCCCGGACGTCATCGCGCACGACGCGCGCACGCACGGCGAGGGCCGCGGCGGGGCGTTCAGCGGCGTCTGGACGGCGGGCGAGACGACGGGCATGGCGCTCGGCGCCGCCGTGCTCTCGCTCGTCCTCGGCGTCACGGGGTACGTGTCGACGCGGGCGGGCCAGACCGTCGCGCAGCCGGACGCCGCCGTCGACGGGATCGCCCTGTCGTTCTCGGTCGTCCCCGCGGTCCTCGTGCTGGTGAGCCTCGTCCCGCTCGTGCGGTACGGTCTGCGCAAGGGGGACATCGACGACACAGCACCGGAGCTGCCGCGTGACCACGCCCCCACCGACCGAGCCCGCGACTGACCTCTCCTCGGAGCGCCCCGGGGCGGCGCCGTCCGGCGACGTCCCCCTGCGCACGGACGGGATCCTCGACCGGCTCGCCGCGCTCCGCGCCGCCGACGCCCCGACGCACGGCGGCCGCGTCCTGTCCTACGTCTACGACCCGGGCCTCGCCGAGCTCGACGAGCTCGCCGCCGCGGCCGCGCGCGCGGTCCAGCCCGTCAACGGCCTGGACCCGACGACGTTCACGTCGGTCGCCGCCATGGAGTCCGAGCTCGTCGCCTTCGCCCGGGCCATGCTCCGCGGGCCCGCTGCGGGGCCGGAGGCGGTCGTGGGCTCGGTGACCTCCGGCGGGACCGAGAGCTGTCTGCTCGCGGTGAAGATCGCCCGTGACGCCGCCCGCGCGGCCCGGCCCGGCGTGCGCCCGCGCGTCGTCGCCCCGGTGAGCGTGCACGCCGCGTTCCGCAAGGCCGCCCAGTACCTCGACGTCGACCTCACGCTCGTCCCGGTCGACCCCGCGACCGGGACCCTGGCCGCCGCCGACCTCGTCGCACAGATCGACGACGACGTCGCGCTGGTCGTCGTGTCCGCGCCGTCGTACCCGCACGGCGTCGTCGACCCGGTCGTGGAGGTCGCCGCCGCGGCCGCCGCGCGGGGCGTGCCCGTGCACGTCGACGCGTGCGTGGGCGGGTGGGTCCTGCCGTTCTGGGAGGGCGCCGGCGGCGAGCAGGTGCCCGCGTTCGACTTCTCCGTGCCGGGCGTGACGAGCATCTCCGCCGACGTGCACAAGTACGGCTACGCCCCCAAGGGCACGTCGGTCCTGCTCGTGCGCGGTCGCGACCGGCAGCGCCGCCAGTTCTTCGCGACCACCGGCTGGCCGGGCTACCCCGTCGTGAACCCCACGACGTCCGGCTCGCGCTCGGCCGCCCCGCTCGCCGCAGCCTGGGCCGTGAGCCAGGCGCTCGGCGTCCCGGGCTACACGGCCCTCACCGCGCGCTGCGTGCGCGCGACCCAGGGCCTGCGCGAGGCGATCGACCGGATCGAGGGTCTGCGCGTCGTGGGCCACCCGACGGGCCCCCTGGTCGCGGTGGCCTGCGACGCGTCCCGGCCGGCCGGGCGACAGGTCGACCCGCACCAGTGGGCCGACGCCGTCCGGTCGCTCGGGTGGGTCCTCCAGCCGCAGCCGGGTCTCGCGCAGGACGACGGGACGCACCTGCCGCACACGACCCACCTCACGGTCACCCCGGTGACGGAGGCCGGCCTCGACGACCTCGTGGCGGCGCTGGTCCAGGGCGCCGAGGCCGTGCGCGGCCGGCCGCGCCCGGACGTGAGCGCCGTCCTCGGCGCCCTCGCGGGGGCGTTCACCGCGACGCCGGGCGACGCCCCGGCGGAGCCCACCGCGGACGCCGTCTGGGAGGCGCTGCTCGCGGCGCTCGCCGCGGACGGCGGGGAGAGCCGCGGCGCGAGCCGTTCCGTCCTGCCCGACCGCCTCGCGCCGCTCATGGCCGTCATGGAGGTGCTGCCGGCGTCCGTCGCGGAGCGCGCCCTCGTCGAGATCGTCGCGCGGGTCGCCGAGCCGCGCTCCGAGCCCGGCGCGCCGTGAGCGGACTCGCCCCGTCGCACCGCACGGGGTAGAACAGTCGCGTGACCGACACCGCCGACTTCACGCCCGACGACTTCTCCCACGAGAACCCGCGACCCGCGGGCTGGCTCAGCCCGGAGGAGATCGCGGTGGCGCGCGCGCAGCTCCCGCTCGTCTACGTCGACGCCGTCCCGGTGCGGGTCGACGACTCGGGCGACGTCGTCGCCGTCGGGCTCCTGCTGCGCGTCACGCCGGAGGGCATGATGACGCGCGCCCTCGTCTCGGGCCGCGTCATGTTCCACGAGCGCATCCGCGACGCCCTGCTGCGGCACATCGAGAAGGACCTCGGCCCGGTCGCGCTCCCCCAGGTCCCCGCGTCGCCGCAGCCGTTCACGGTCGCCGAGTACTTCCCGACGCCCGGCATCACCTCCTACCACGACCCCCGCCAGCACGCGGTGTCCCTCGCGTACGTCGTGCCGGTGACGGGTGACTGCCGCCCGCAGCAGAACGCGCTCGAGCTCGCGTGGCTCACGCCCGAGCAGGCGTGCAGCGACGAGGTGCAGCTCGAGATGCGGGGCGGCCAGGGCGTGCTGCTGCGCCAGGCGATGGCGTACGTCGGCCGCCTGCCGTGACCCGCGCGCCCCGCGTCCCGGCGCAGGGGCGCCGGACCGCGCTCGCGCGGGTGCTGCACGCTCTCGTGGCGCTCGCCGCGCTCACGGGCGTCGTCATGGAGCTCGTCATCGCGCTCGTCGACGGTCCCGGCACCGCGCCGAGCCAGGCGGAGCGTCTCGTGCGCCTGTTCTCCTACTTCACGATCCAGTCGAACCTGCTGGTCGGGGGCGTGTCGCTCCTCCTCGCGGTGCGGCCCGGGCGCGACGGCCCGGTGTTCCGCGTCGCCCACCTCGACGCGCTGCTGTGCATCGCCGTCACCGGGATCGTCTACAACACCGTGCTCCGCGGCCTCGCCGAGCTGAGCGCCGCCGGCCAGGTCTCGAACCTGCTGCTGCACCTGCTCGCGCCGCTGCTCGCGGTGGTGGCGTGGCTCCTCGTCGGGCCGCGCCCGCGGGTCGGCGCAGCGACGGTGTGGTGGTCGGTCGCCTACCCCCTCGGATGGATCGCGTACACGTTCGTCCGGGGCGCCGTCGTCGGCTGGTACCCCTACCCCTTCCTCGACGTGGAGGCGCTCGGGCTCGCGCGGGCGCTCGTCAACACGGCGGTCGTGGCCGTCGTGTTCCTCCTCCTCGCATGGCTCGTGCGTCTCGTCGACGCACGGCTGCGCCCGGCGCCCTGACGCGCTCGTCCGGGACCAACGGCCCCCGACCTGCGTCCGCTCGGCCCTGGGCCGGGCGGCCCCCTGTCCGGACGCTGGAGGGAGGGGACCCGTCCGGCCCGGACGGGCGTACGACGAAGGGGCGCGCCATGGATGCCGCAGTGGTCTACGAGTCGATGTACGGGAACAGCGAACGGGTCGCGCAGGCCGTCGCCGAGGGGCTGAGCGAGACGGTCCGCGTGATGGTGGTCGACGTGACCGACCCGGCAGCGGGACACGAGGCGCTCCGCCACATGGGCCTCGTCGTCGCGGGCGGCCCGACCCACGCGTTCGGCATGACCCGGCCCGCGACCCGCGCGGAGGCCGTGCAGCGGGCGACCGGCGCCGTGTCCGACCGCGCCTCCGGGCTGCGGGAGTGGGTCGAGGCCGTCCCCCGCCAGGACGAGACGCGCCTGGCCGCGACGTTCGACACGCGCGTCACCAAGGTCAAGCCGCTGCCCGGCTCCGCCGCCCGCGGTGCGGCCAAGGTGCTGCGCCGCGCGGGGTTCCGCCTGGTCGCTCCCCCGGCGTCGTTCTACGTCGGGGACGTCGAGGGCCCGCTCGACGACGGCGAGCTGGACCGCGCCCGGGCATGGGGCCGCGCGCTGGGCAAGGTCCTCGTGCCCGCGGGGAGCCCGGCCGAGGGCCGCTGAGAGGGCGACTCGCTCGGTCGGTGCGGGCCGCCGCCCGGGTCAGCCGGCGAGCTCGAGCCGCGGCCAGTCCTCGAGGTCCTCGCGCATGCGCCGGTCGTGCGTCGCGACGACGACGGCCGCGGGCGTGACCCGCAGCGCCTGCGTGAGCTCGTCGACGAGGTCGATCGAGAGGTGGTTGGTCGGCTCGTCGAGGACCAGCACGTGCGGCGCGGCCAGGAGCGCCCGGGCGAGGTCGAACCGTCGACGCTGCCCCGCGGACAGCTCGCGCAGCGGCCGCTCCAGGTCCTCCTCGGTGAGCAGGCCCAGGAACGCCACGGGCACGAGGTGGTCCGGGTCCAGGCGGCCCGCGTCGAGCAGGTCGAGCGCCTCGCGCGCGTACTCGTCGAACCCGGTGCGGTCCTCCGCCTCCGGGGGCAGCGCCGGGCCCTCCTGCGCGACGACGCCCAGCCGCGCGCCGTCGACCACGGACCGCGTGCCGCGGTCGAGCGGCACCAGGCCCGCGAGCGCGGCGAGGAACGTCGACTTGCCGCTGCCGTTGGGCCCGGTCACGAGGAGGCGCCCCGAGGGCGGGAGCGCGACCCGGGTCCCGGGCAGGTCGAGGCGCGCGCCGCCGTCGGGCCCGACCCGCGGGCTGCGCAGCTCCAGCACCGGGTCGCCCGGTTCCCAGCCGGGCGACATCGCGGGGAGCTCGGGGAACACGAGCTGGAGCGGAGGCACCGGGACCTCGACGGCCTCGGCCTCGAGCTGCTGGAGGCGCCGGTCCGCGGCCTTGACGTGGATGCGGGCGCGCGTCGCGCGACGGTGCTTCTGGCTGCCCTTGGGCGGGCGCCACTCGTCGGACAGGCCCTCGTACGACGCGTCGAGCACGGCGGCGAGCTTCTCCGCGCGCTTCTGCTCCGCGCGGAAGCGCTGCCGCCAGCGGTGCAGCGCCTGGTTCTTCGCGAACCGGTAGGACAGGTAGCCCGGCTGCCCGTAGAGCACCGGCTTCCCGTCCATCGCGGGGTCGAGGTCCAGGATCTCGGTCGCGACGTCGTCGAGGAGCTGCCGGTCGTGCGTGACCATGACCACTCCCCCGCGCCACGCGACGAGCTCGCCGGTGAGGAAGTCGATCCCGCCCGCGTCGAGGTGGTTGGTGGGCTCGTCGAGGAGCAGCAGGTCGGCGCGCTCGGCGAGCCGGCACGCGAGCCGCACGCGGTAGCGCTCGCCCACGGACAGCGTCGCGAGCTCGCGGTGCCGGTCCCGGCACGCGCCGAGGCGCGAGAGCGCGACGTCGACGCGGCGGTCCGCGTCCCACACGGCGAGGTGCTCGGCCCGCGCGAGGATCTCCGTGAGCTCGGCGAGATCGCCCGCCTCGTGGTCGAAGTCGCGCGCCGCGGCCTCGAGCTCGGCGGCGACCGCCCGCAGCCCGCTCAGCGTCGCGGCGATGAGCGTGCCGACCGTCTGGCCCGGCTCGATCGCGAGCTCCTGCTCGACGAGCGCGAGCGAGCCCGCGCGGCGCACCTCCCCGCGGCTCGGGACGAGGTCGCCCGAGAGCACGTGCAGCAGCGTCGACTTGCCCGTGCCGTTCTCCCCCACGACGCCCAGCCGCGTCCCCCCGGCGACGCGCAGGCTCACGCCGTCGAGGACGGGACGTCCGGGGTAGGCGAAGGCGAGGTCGTCGGCGGCGAGATGCACGGGGACCACCCTAGGTGGCGACGGGCCCTCCGCGAGATCGACCCCTGCGTCGCGAGATCGGCCTCCCGAGGGTCGGTCGCGGCCGTACGGGTCGACCTCGCGGGCGGGGTACGGTCGTGAGCATGACCGCCCCCGCGCCCACCGGTGCGACCCCGCGTCGCCCCGGGCTCGTCCTGCTCGCCGCGCTCGCCGACGTCGCGTGCGTCCTGGCGCTCGCGAGCGGCGGCCTCGCGACGCACTCCGCCGACGAGGGCATGGCCCGGCTTCTCGTCGTCGCCTGGCCGTTCGCGGCGGGCGCCGCGCTGGGCTGGCTCGTCACGCGCGCGTGGCGCCGCCCGTGGGCCCTGTGGCCGGCGGGAGTGGTCATCTGGGGCTGCGCCTGGGCGCTCGGCGTCCTCCTGCGCGTCCTCACCGGCCAGGGAGTCGCCCCGGCGTTCCAGCTCGTGTCCTTCGGGTTCCTCGCGGTGACGATGCTCGGCTGGCGCGGTGTGGTCGCGCTCGTCGGCGTGCTCCGGCCGGGCGACCGGCGCCGCCGCGCGCGCGAGCTCGCCGGCGGCCCGCTACCGCGCTGACAGCGCCGCGACGACGTCCGGGGCGAGCGCGCGGAACGCCTTGCCCCGGTGGCTGATCGCGTTCTTCTCGGCCGGGCTCAGCTCGGCCGCGGACCTGGCGCCGCTCCCGGGCTGCTCGTCGGGCAGGAGGATCGGGTCGTACCCGAACCCGTTCTCGCCGCGCGGCGCGGTGAGCAGGGTCCCGCGCATCTCGCCCGTGCGCACCACCTCGGTCCCGTCCGGCGTGACGAGCGCCGCCGCGCACACGAAGCCCGCGGCGCGGTGCTCGGCGGGCACGTCCCCGAGCTGGGCGAGCAGGAGCTCGAGGTTCGCG
>JAQSXO010000503.1 GCA_029256625.1 Cellulosimicrobium sp.
ACGAGGTCGCCCGTGCCGGCGCGCTCGACGGTCGACAGCGGGAGCGAGGTCACCGTCTCGACGAGGTCCTCGCGCAGCTCGGCGAACACCGTCTCGCCGAACACCATGGACAGGCGCTGCGCGTACCGGCGCAGCACGGCCTGCGCGACGACGGCCCCCGCGCCGACGGCGACGACCGTCGTCACGTAGGACGAGGTCGTGCCCTCGGTGACGGCGTCGACGAGCCGGCCGAGCAACCACGGCCCGACCAGCCCGGCGACGGCGGCCAGCGTGTGCAGCACGGCGATCAGGACGAACGTGCCGCGGTGACGGGCGAAGAGCCGCCCGGCGGCGGCGCGGACGGCGGGGCCGTCGGCGACGGGGAGCTTCACGACTCTCCTCCTTCGGGTGCGGTGCGGGCGAGGACGGGGGACTCGTCGAGCGAGCGCCCGACGACGCGCAGGTAGCGGGCCGCGTCGTCGTCCGGCGTCGTACCGGGTGCGTGGGCGCGGTCCACGAGGTCGCGGTGCGTGCCGCGCGCGGTGACGCGACCGCCCTCGAGGAGCAGGACCTCGTCGACGTGCTCGAGGACGAGCGGCGACGCGGTGACGACGAGCGTCGTGCGCCCGCGCCGGGCGTCGGCGAGGCTCGCGGCGATCCGCGCCTCCGTGTGGGCGTCGACGGCGCTCGTCGGCTCGACGAGCACGAGGACCTCGGGCTCGGTGAGCAGGGCGCGCGCGAGCGCGACGCGCTGGCGCTGGCCGCCCGAGAGCGACCGGCCCTTCTCGGGCAGCTCGCCCGCGAGGCCGTCGGGGACGGAGTCGAGCACGTCGTGGGCGTCGGCGACGGTGACCGCGGCGAGCACGTCGGCCTCGCTCGCGTCGCCCCGCGGGTCGAGCTCGTCGCGCAGCGCGCCGGAGAAGAGCTGCGGCGTCGCCTCGGCGACCACGACCCGGCGCCGGAGCGCGTGCTTGTCCAGCTCGGCGAGGAGCGTCCCGCCGAGCCGCACGGGCGTGGCGGCCTCCGCGGCGTCGTCGAACCGGCCCAGGCGTGTCGCCACGGCCGCCGACGCGTCGGGGTCCGCGGACACGAGCGCGACGACGCGACCCGGCTCGAGGACGAGGCCGCTCGTCTCGTCGACGAGAGGGCTGCCCTCGGGCGGCATGGGCGCGGTCGCCGGGGTCGCGCCCGCGGCGGGCTCGACCGCGAGGACGCGCACGATCTTGCGCGACGCGACGTGGGCGCGCGTGGCGATGTTGAGCATCTGGGTCGCGACCTGGAGGGGCCAGCCGAGGAAGGCCGCGTACCCGTAGAACGCGACGAGCTGCCCGGGCGTGATGTCGCCGGCCAGCGCCGCCGTCGCGCCCAGGTAGACGACGAGCACGACGAGGAGGCCCGGCAGGAGCACCTGGAGCGCGTCGAGCGTGGCCTGCGTGTGCGCGACCTTCACGCCGGCCTCGCGCACCTTCTGCGACTGCCGCGCGTAGCGGCCGACGAACACGCCCTCGCCGCCGATGCCGCGCAGGATCCGCAGGCCGGAGACGGTGTCGGCGCCCAGGGTCGTGAGGCGGCCCTGGGCCTCGCGCTGCGCGGCCTGCCGCTGCTGGAGCGGCTTGACGAGCAGCGCCAGCACGGCCGCGACCACGGGCAGGCCCAGCACGACGACGAGCCCGAGCTGGAGCGACGTCGTGAGCATGATGACGGCCACCACGACGTACGCGCCGAGCGCGCCGAGGAACTGGCCCATCATCGAGAAGAGCTGGCCGACGCGCATGGCGTCGCTCGCGACCGTCGACACGACCTCGCCCGTGGGCAGCTCCTCGGTGATCGCGTCGCCGGAGCGCGCGGTGACGTCACCCACGAGCTGGGACGTGGTGAGCGCGGAGCGGAGCCAGTTCGCGATGTCGAACCGGTGCTGCGTCACGCCCGTGACGACGATCCCCAGGCCCAGCGCGAGCAGGAGCCCCGCCCAGCGCCACAGCTCCGGCCCGAACCCCTCCGCGAGCCCTTCGTCGAGCGCGCGGCCGAGCATGTACGGCTGGAACGCCTGGCACGCGAAGTTGGCCAGGCCCAGCAGCACGGAGACGGTGAGCACGGTCCACTGGCGCCTGGCCAGCCAGAGCAGGTAGCGCGTCGGTCCGCGCAGGTCGGGGGTCCCCGGGTCGGGGAGGGGGAGGGGTCGCACGGTGTTCTACCCTAGGTTCGGCGTCCGACACGCGGCGACGCTTTAACCGCTGCGACCGCGTCACACGCCACCGCGCGCGGCAGGGACCGCCGCGGCCGTCTCGCCCGGAACGAGGACCCCTCCCATGACCACGCAGGACCCGGCCACCCCCACCGACGCGCCCGCTCCCGCGCCCGCCGGCGTGGCGGCGCCCAGCACGGAGGCCGCGCGCACGGCGATCCGCAAGGCGCGCGGCGCGCTCGCCCGCTACCGGGTCCTCGCGATCATCACCGGTGTGATGCTCCTCATCCTGTGCGTCGAGATGCTCGTCAAGTACGGGGTCGGCCAGTTCGTCGACGTCGACGGGATCATGCGGTACGTCTCCTGGATCCCCTTCGCGCACGGCTGGATCTACGTCGTCTACCTCGTCACGGTCCTCGACCTGTGGACCAAGATGCGCTGGGGCTGGGGCCGGCTCGCGACCATGGTGTTCGCGGGCGTCGTGCCGGTCATGTCGTTCATCCTCGAGAAGAAGGTGCACGCCGAGGCCGAGGCCAAGCTCGCCGTCCTGGAGGAGCAGTACGCGTCATGACGGCGGCCCTCGCGCCCCTCGTCGCGCCCGG
>JAQSXO010000504.1 GCA_029256625.1 Cellulosimicrobium sp.
CGGCGCCGACACGTTCCGCGTCTACGAGATGTCGATGGGTCCGCTCGACCTGTCGCGTCCGTGGGAGACGCGCGCCGTCGTCGGGTCGCAGCGGTTCCTGCAGCGGCTGTGGCGCAACGTCGTCTCCGAGGAGACGGGCGAGGTCACGGTCGTCGACGAGCCCGCCGACGCCGCGACGCTGCGCGCCGTGCACCGCGCGATCGCCGACGTGCGCGTCGAGATGGAGCACATGCGCCCCAACACGGCGATCGCGAAGCTCATCACGCTGAACAACCACCTCACGTCGCTCGACCGGGTGCCGCGCGAGGCCGTGGAGCCGCTCGTGCTCATGACGGCGCCCGTCGCGCCGCACATCGCGGAGGAGCTGTGGCAGCGCCTCGGCCACGAGCGGCCACGAGCGCTCGCTCGCGCACGAGCCCTTCCCGACGGCCGACGAGCGCTACCTGGTCGAGGACACCGTGACGTGCGTCGTCCAGGTCAAGGGGAAGGTGCGCGCCCGCCTGGAGGTGCCACCGTCGATCTCGGAGGAGGACCTCACCGCCGCCGCGCTCTCGGAGCCGAACGTCGTGCGCGCGATCGACGGCGCCGAGGTCCGCAAGGTCATCGTCCGCGCCCCGAAGCTGGTCAACATCGTCGTCTGACGCCCCGACCCGCTGAGTGCATGAAATAGTCGCGTCGAAAGCTCTCGGGCGCGACTATTTCATGCACTCACAGCTGGCCAGGTGCCGGACGGCGGCCTCTCGCCGCGCGTGCTCGGCGCACCAGGCGCTCGGGGAAGCGGAGCACGTCGTCGGCCGTCGCCGTGACGATGATCCAGCCGGCGTCCTCGAGGCGCTGCCGCCGCTCCACGTCACGCCGCCACGTCGCCGGGTCGGTCCGGTGGACGTCGCCGTCGTACTCGATCGCGATGCGCAGCTCGGGGTACGAGAGGTCGGGCAGGGCGAGGAACCGCCCGGCGTCGTCGTACGCCGGGACGTTCACCTGCGGGCACGGCAGACCGGCCTGGACCAGGAGAAGCCGGGTGCGCGTCTCCATGCTCGAGTCCGTCCCCGGCCGGACGAGGTCGATCGCCTCGCGGCACCGCACGATGCCGCGCATCTTGTACGTCGCCTCCATGAGTCGCCGGAGCTCTCGCACGGTCGTCGCCCGGGGCCTTCCGCCGCGTCATCGCGTCGGCGAGCACGACGACGTCGTCCGGCAGCAGGACGTGCGAGAGATGGAGCCAGGTCTGGGCCGCGGACGTGACCGGAAGCCCGTGGGCGGTGGTGAGGGTCATTGCGGCCTGGCCGCAGAAGTGCGCGACGAGGTTCGACCGCTGGGGACGCTGCCATCGCTGCGGCGCGACGACGTGGACGCGGTCGTCGTCGGCCAGACGCCAGGGGACCTCGACCCCCAGCAGACGCAGCGCGGTGACGTGACTGAACGCGGCGCCGTCCGGCAGGACGCGGGCCGCAGCCGCGCAGAGATCGACGACGGACCCGAGGCTCCCGCGCGGGGCCCGCACCCCGGCAAACGGAGCCTCGAACGAGGAGCTGCGCAGCGACGCAGGCGTCATGCCGAACGTCTGCGCCGTGCGCGTGCGGAAGGGCCCGGACGGGCTCTGGGCGGTCATCATGTCGACCGAGGATGCCGCGCTGTCCGCGGCGCCTGAACCCGTGCACGCGGAACTGTGGAAAACCGTTCCGTGGGTGCATGAAATAGTCGCGTTCACCCGGTGAGGACGCGACTATTTCACGCACTCAGCGGTTGGGGCGGCGCGGCGGGTCAGCGGCGGCGGGTGCCGAAGATGGTGCGGGTGAGCTCGCGGCCGAGCTGTGTGCCGGCGGAGCGGAGGAACGAGTCGAGCGGGCTCGACGACCGCGACCGGGACGACCCGCCCGACCCCGAGCGGCTCGTCGCCGCGTCGCGCTCGAGCTTCGCGCGCATCTTCTCGAGCTCGGCCTGCTCCTTCTTCGCCCCGCGCTCGGCCTCCTTGGCCGCCTCCTTGGCGGCCTGCTCCTGCGCCGCGGCCTCCTCGGCCGCCGCTTCCGCGGCGGCGCGCGCCGCGGCCTGCTCCTGCACGCGCACCTGAAGCAGCTCGAACGCGGACTCGTTGTCGACCGCCGTCCCGTAGCGCGCGGACCCGGGCGACGCCGCGACGATCCCGTCGAGCACGGCCGCGGGCGCCGGCTCCATCGACGACTGCGGGGCACGGACGCGGGTCCAGGCGACCGGCGTGGGCGCGCCCTTCTCCGTGAGCACCGTGACGACGGCCTCGCCCGTCCCGAGCGACTGCAGGAGGCGTTCGAGGTCGTACGGCGAGGTCGGGTAGGTGCGCACCGCGGCACGCAGGGCGGCGGCGTCGTCGGGCGTGAACGCGCGCAGCGCGTGCTGCACGCGATTGCCGAGCTGCGCGAGCACGTCCGCGGGCACGTCCTTGGGGCTCTGCGTCACGAAGAAGATGCCGACGCCCTTGGACCGGACGAGCCGCACGGTCTGCACGACCTGCTGCAGGAACTCCTTCGACGCGCCCGTGAAGAGCAGGTGCGCCTCGTCGAAGAAGAACACGAGTCGCGGCTTCTCGGCGTCCCCGACCTCCGGCAGCTCCTGGAACAGGTCGGCGAGCAGCCACATGAGGAACGTCGAGAAGAGCGCGGGCCTGTCCTGCACGGCGGGCAGCTCGAGCGCGGAGATCACGCCGCGGCCGTCGGGTGCGGTGCGCAGCAGGTCCGACGTCGCGAACGCGGGCTCGCCGAAGAACACGTCGGCTCCCTGCGCCTGGAGCGCGACGATCTCGCGCAAGATCACGCCGGCGGTCGCGCTCGACACCCCGCCGATGCCCTTGAGCTCCGCCTTGCCCTCGTCCGACGTGAGGTAGGCGATCGTCGACTGCAGGTCCTTGAGGTCGAGCAGCGCGAGCCCCTGGGAGTCGGCCCAGTGGAAGATGAGCCCGAGGCTCGACTCCTGCGTCTCGTTGAGCCCGAGGACCTTGGA
>JAQSXO010000505.1 GCA_029256625.1 Cellulosimicrobium sp.
ACGCTGACGATCGCGCGCCGGGGGAGCCCGGCCACCTTCGCGTAGCGCTGCATCATGTCGCGGTACGTGAGGACGTCGGGCCCGCCGACGTCGAACGCGCGCGAGACGTCGGGCGGCATCGTCGCGGACCCGACGAGGTAGCGCAGCACGTCCCGCACCGCGATGGGCTGGATGCGGTTGTCGACCCACTTCGGCGTCGTCATGGCCGGGAGCCGCTCGGTGAGGTAGCGCATCATCTCGAACGACGCGGACCCGGAGCCGAGGATCACCGCAGCCTGGAGGACCGTCGTCGGGACGCCCGACGCGAGCAGGATCTCGCCGACCTCCTTGCGCGAGGCGAGGTGGCGCGAGAGCTCGCCCTCCGGGACGTCCGGGAACATCCCGCCGAGGTACACGATCCGCCCGACGCCCGCCTCGCGCGCCGCGCGCGCGAACGTCAGCGCGGTGCTGCGGTCCCGCGCCTCGAACGTGCTCCCGGTCCCGAGCGAGTGCACGAGGTAGTACGCGACGTCGGCGCCCTCGAGCGCCGCACGGGTCTGCTCGAGGTCGGCGGCGTCGGCGGCCACCGCCTCGACGTCGTGCACCCACTCGCGCCCCGCGAGCCGCTCGGGGTGCCGCGCGAGCGCGCGCACCTCGAACCCCGCGCGCAGCAGCTCGGGCACGAGCCGCCCGCCGACGTAGCCGGTGACGCCGGTGACCGCGGCCCTCACGAGAGGAGATCCAGCAGCTCGCGCTCGGCCCGCGTCTGCGACCGCGTGGACCCGATGGTCTCGCCGCGCTCCCACAGGTCGAACAGTCGCGGGTCGATGTACGAGGACCGCGCGACGGCAGGCGTGTTCCCGAGCTCCTCCGCGACGTCCTTGACGATCCCGGTGACGACCTTGCGCCGCGCCCGCTCGGAGGCCGGCGCGGCCCCGGCGTCGGCGAGCGCACGGGCTGCGAGGACCGTCGCGTGCCACGTGCGGAAGTCCTTGGGCGTCGCGTCGTCGCCGAGCCGTTCCTTGATGCCCGCCTGGACGTCGGCGCTCGTGACGTCGTGCCACACGGCGCGCCCGTCGGGGCCGTCCTCGCGCCACGCGAGCAGCTCGACGCCGCCGCGGCGCCGCTTGAGCGTCGTGACGAGCTCGGCGACCACGGGGTCGTCCACGACGACGTCGCGCACCTGGCCCGACTTCGCGGGGTAGTGGAAGTGCACGCTCCCGTCGCGCCGGACGCGCGCGTGCTCCTTGCGGATCGTCGCCAGGCCGTAGCTGTTGTTCTGCTTCGCGTAGATCTCGCCGCCGGCGCGGAAGTACGCCAGGTCGAGCAGGCGGAACGCGAGGGCGAGCACCTTGTCGCGGCCCATGCCCGGCAGCTCGAGCTCGCGCGCGACCCGGCGCCGGGCCGCGGGCAGGCGCCGACCGACGTCGAGCACGTGGTCGTGCTTGCGCCGGGAGCGCCGCACCTGCCACTGCTCGTGGTACAGGTACTGGCCGCGACCGGCGACGTCGCGCCCGAACGCCTGGATGTGCCCGTTCGGGTACCGGCAGATCCAGACGTCGGACCAGGCGGGCGGGACCGCGAGGCGCGTGCACCGCGCGAGCTCCTCCTCGTCGGCGAGCGGGAGCCCCTCGACGTCGAGGAACACCCACGAGTCGCCCTTCGGGCGCCGCGAGTACCCGGGGGAGGTCACGGACACCCGACGCAGTCGCACCCGGTCATGGTGCGCGACGCGTGGCCCGCTCGCGCGCCGGGGACGCCGCGGCCCGCTGCCCCTCGGCACGCCGACGGCCGGGGCGCACGCGCCCCGGCCGTCGGCGTCGGGTCAGGCGACCGTGCAGGTCGCGCCGTTCAGGGTGAAGGACGTCGGCTCGGTGTTGGTCCCGGTGTGGGAGCCGTTGAAGCCGACCTCGACGCTCGCGCCCGCGCCGAGCGTGGTGTTCCACGCGGCGGGGGTCACGGTGACGGTCGAGCCGGACTGCGCGTACTGCGCGGACCAGCCCTGGGTGATCGTCTGACCGTTCGCGAAGGCGAACGTCAGGGTCCAGTTCTGCAGGGCCGTGGCGGAGCCGTTGGTGATCCGCAGCGACCCGGTGAACCCGGTGTTCCAGGAGCTCGCCGAGTACGCGACGGTGCAGGCGCCGGGCGTGCCGCCCCCCGGTGCCGTCGTGCCCGTCACCGTCCCGGAGGTCGCGGACACGTTGCCCGCCGCGTCGAACGCGCGCACCGCGTAGACGTGCGCCGTGCCGGCCGCGAGGCCGGTGTCGGTGAAGGTCGTGGCGGTCACCTGGGCGACCTGCGTCCCGTCGCGGAACACGCGGTAGCCGGTCACGCCGGTGTCGTCGGTGGACGCGTTCCATGCGAGCGCGACCGTGGAGGTCGTCACCCCCGAGACCCGCAGCCCGGTCGGGGCGGACGGCGCCTGGTCGTCGCCGCCCGGGCCGCCGTCCTCGTCCGTGGTCACGGTGAGCGGCGCGGACGCGGCCGAGACGTTGCCCGCGGCGTCGCGCGCCCGGACGGTCACGGCGTAGGACGTGCCCGCGTCGAGGCCGGTGACCGTGAACGAGGTCGTGGCCGTCGTGCCCACGGCCGTGCCGTCGACGAGCACGGTGTAGCCCGTGACGCCACGGTCGTCGGTGGACGCGGTCCAGCTCACGCTCGCGGACGTCGTCGTGGTCGCGCCGGCCGTGAGGCCCGTCGGGACCGACGGCGGCGTCGTGTCCGCGGGGCCGCCGCTCCCGTCGCCCTCGATCGCCGGGTAGGCGTTCTCGACGAGCATCGTTGGCGAGCTTGGGCGAGACGAACGTCGGGTCGCACATGCGGTCGAACCGCTTGCCCTGGTCGTTCGGGATGTCGGTCGACGCGCCGTCGGACTCGCCCGGAGGCTTGACCCACACGTAGGCGTGCAGGTGCGACTCCGGGAAGCCCGCGGGCGAGGTCTGCGGGCGCTCGCCGACGACGTCGTGGTCGCCCCGGCCGTGAGGCCCGTCGGGACCGACGGCGGCGTCGTGTCCGCGGGGCCGCCGCTCCCGTCGCCCTCGATCGCCGGGTAGGCGTTCTCGACGAGCATC
>JAQSXO010000506.1 GCA_029256625.1 Cellulosimicrobium sp.
TCGAGGTCGGCCTGAGCCCTGTGCTCAGACGCCTCCTCGGTGCTCCGGTCCCGGTGACTGCCGTTGTCATGTTTGTTAGTAGACTGCCTTTACTAAGTGACTGTCAACTCTCTCGCGGCTTCGTGACCGAAATGTTGCCGATCGGCCCTGGGCGGAGGACCTGGGTCCCGACGGCGAGCGGCCGGGGGACCCGGGGCCCACTCACGCCCGGCCCGAGCGACCGATCCAGCCGCGTGCGCCCGGGTGCGCCACCGAGCGCGACGCGACGACCACCGCGCGCTCGAGCGCCGCCCGCCACGACGCGCCGCGCGCCACCCCCGCCGCGAACGCCCCGTGAACCACGTCCCCCGCCCCGAGGGTGTCGACGACGCGCGCCGGCTCGGGGACCGCGACCTCGTACCGCTCCCCCTCGTCGAGCACCTCGACGGGTCGCGGACCGCGCGTGCGGGCGACGAACCGTGGGCCGAGCGCGGCGACCGCGGCGAGCACGTCCCCCAGCCCGACCCCCGGCGGCCGGAAGTCCGCGGACACCACGACCGCGTCGCACAACCCGATCATCCGGGCGGCGTCGACCTTCCACGACCCGCCGTCGAGCACGACCGCGGCACCCCGCTCGCGCGCCCCGCGCGCGACCGCGAGCGCGAGGCCCGGCAGGTGCCCGTCGAGCAGCAGCGCGTCCCCCGGCCCCACGTCTGCCAGGAGCTCGTCGACCGTCGGGGCGCCGGACGTCCCGGCACGCGTCGCCAGGTCGCCGAACCCGGAGGCGTTCGTGCTCACGACGGCGCGCTCCCCGGTGGCCCGCGTGACGAGCACGGTCGAGACGGCGAGCCGTCCGTCGGGCACGCCGCGCGCCGCGTCGACGAGCTCGACCCCGCAGTCCTCGAGCTCCCGACGCACGACCTGCGCGAGCGGCCCGTCGCCGACCGCGGTGACGAGCCGGGTGGCGACGCCGAGCGCGACGGCGGTCGCCGCGGCGTTGGCGGCCGGCCCTCCGAACGTGGCGGAGAGCGATCGCGCGACCACCTTCTCGTCGGGTCCGGGCAGGGAGTCGACCACCTGGACGACGTCGAGGGTCACGAGTCCGCAGCACACGAGCACCGGACCATCCTGCCGTGCCGCGACCCGGGCGCGCGTCCCGGTCCGTCGCGACGGCGCCCGCGCTGCGGTTGGATCACGACCAGTTCACAAGACGGTCACGATGTCGCGCCGGGTGTCCGGTTCGCACTCTTGGCCCCCTACCCTCGCAGCATGCGGACCACTCGCCCCCTCGCCGTCGTCGCGTCCGTCCTGCTCGGCGGCGCTCTCCTGGCGGGCTGCTCGGCGTCCTCGGGCGACATGGCGTCCTCGTCCGAGGACGGCGGCGGCGCGGTCGCCGAGGTCGCTGAGGGCGCGGCGGCCGACGCACCGGCGGAGGCGTCGTCCGGGATCGCCCCGGGCGACGAGGACGCCGCCGCCGCAGCGGACCGCGAGGTCGTCACGACCGGCTCGGTCACGGTCGTCGCCGAGGACCCGTCGGCCGCGGCCGACGCGGTCGCCGACCTCGCGGAGAGCGCGGGCGGCCGGGTCGAGGGCCGGCGGCAGTCGGAGCCCGAGGGCGACGCGCGCGCGTCCGCCGAGCTGACGATCCGCGTGCCGGCGGCGCAGACGTCCGCCACCGTCGACGCGCTCGACCAGGTGGGCGAGGTGCGTGACCTGTCGATCGAGGCGGTCGACGTGACGGGCACAGCGCGCGACCTCGACGCGCGCGTCGACGCCCTCACGACCTCCGTGGAGCGGCTGCGCACCCTCATGGGCGACGCGGCCACGACCGCGGACCTGCTCGCAGCGGAGCAGGAGCTCACGACGCGCCAGGCCGAGCTCGAGTCCCTGCAGTCGCAGCGGGCCGCTCTCACGGACCAGGTCTCGATGTCGACGCTGCACGTCACGCTCGTGCAGGTCGCGCCGACGGAGCGGCTCGCGCCCGGCGGCTTCCTCGGGGGCCTGCAGAACGGCTGGAACGCCCTGCTCGCCACGCTCAACGGGTTGGTCGTCGTCCTCGGCGCCCTGCTCCCGTGGCTCGTCGTCGCCGCGGTCATGCTGCTCGTCGTGCGCTGGGCGCTGCGCCGGTTCCGGCGTACGGCCCAGGACGGCGGCACGCCGCCGGCAGGCGCCGGCCTGCCGGGTCCCGACGACGACCCCGACGCTCCGGCCGCGAGCCGCGAGCCGTTGGTGGGGGCGTCCGCGCATGACTGATCCGATCGTCGAGATCCCGCCGACCGGGCGGGTCGCGCGCCTCTGGCTCGACGCGGGCGACCGCGAGGCCCGACCGGTCGGGCATCTCGTGACGCGCGTGTGCACGCACTGGGACACCGTCGGCCCGCAGGCCTTCCCCCGGCACGTGAATCCCGAGCCGCGCGTGCAGTGGCGCGCCCACCTCGACGGTGCGGAGCCGGGCCTGGCGGAGGACGTGTACAGCGACGACCCCGAGGCACCGCCGCTCCCCCACGGCGACGGCGACGACCTCGTCGTGCGGGGGCGCCGGCTGCGGGTCGAGTGGCTCGAGGGCGAGGCGGCGGCTGCCGCCTGGGCGCAGCACGGCTGGTGACCGTCCTCCGCGGAGCGCACCATCTGGCGAGACGACGACGGCCCGCACCCCCGGAGGGGTGCGGGCCGTTGCCGCAGGGGTGGAGGTGCGGGGAATCGAACCCCGGTCCGGTGACGCCGATCGAGGACTTCTCCGGGCGCAGTCTGCTGTCGTTTTTCTCGGCCCCCGC